>JAEDHM010000024.1 GCA_016296985.1 Clostridia bacterium | reverse complement strand
AACCGATTTGTTATCTCTTTCTGCTGTTTAAGGATTTGGGCTTAGCCCATACTGTATTTGTCTCGCATTTAGCGGTATATAAAATGCTCCGCTAAGAATATCACTCTTTTCTTGGAAGGATATTTTTCTATTGTATTTTTATAAAGTTATCCAATCAAACCTTCAATCAAAATTTTAACGCCGATTGCAATCAAAACCATTCCACCGCACAAGGTTGCAATCCAAAGTTTTTCTTTAAACATTGCGCCTGCCTTTTTGCCTATAAACACGCCAAATACCACAAGACCAAAGGTAATAACGCCGATTATAGTTACGGAAACTGCGATATGGATTGCAAGAGTATGCAAGGTGATACCAACTGCCAAAGCGTCGATTGCGGTAGCAACGCCCTGCAATAACACCTCGCCTATTGAAAAGTTTTTAACCTCAATCTCTTTCCCTTTTTTGCATGCACTGTATTCCTTGATTGCATCGAAAATCATCTTTCCGCCAATGATAAGCAAAAGTCCAAAGGCTATATAGCAGGTATAGGAGGTAATTTTACCCATAAATAAAGACCCTACAAAATAGCCGATTAAGGGCATTATTGCTTGGCACAAACCAAAAACTACGGGTATGAAAAAGAACTGCCATTTTTTCATATCCTTATAGCAGAATCCGTCGCAAATAGATACCGCAAAGGCATCTACCGCCAAGCTTAATGCGATCAAAATTAGAGAGAGATAATCCATACTATCTTACCACGTCGTTACCCAAAGTCCCCGTTGTCAAAAGGGAGAGAGGGAGATGCTCGACCTCAAAGGATGAGTCGGGGTTTAGGGTGATTATCGTACCGCCACGCTGAGAATAATTTCTTCTTATTCCCTTGTATGCAAGATAATCGATACTCATACCGTAAGTCAACTGAATCCCCTTGTAAACCATAGAAATGGTGTTCAAGTGGTCGTGTCCTACGAAAATACCCTTTGTACTGCCAAGGTCAACCGCCTTTTGAAAAAAGTTGCCCTTCTTTCTTGATATCCCCATATAGTTGTCGCTTTCGCCTACCGCTCCCATCTTGTACTCAACCTCTTTCGAGCCAAAGCGAAGTTTGTTCCACGCCTCTTTATATTCTGCCAACGGCATATGGAAAAAGGCAAGAGAGGAAGGGGGATTTCCCTTTTCATCTCTATACTTTTCAACCTCTTTTTCATACCACTGGATCTGGTCGTCGTGAATTACGTCGAAGCCGGTAAAAAAGTTTCCTGCGCCGTACATATTTGAGTCAAGCATAAAGAGGATATTGTTCAAGCTACCGTCGGCGTTTTTTATCTTTATTGTATAATTCCCTACGCCGAAAATATCTTTTTCTCCCCTTTTGTACAAACAATGGGGTTGGGACTGATATATATCTGAAAGTTCTTCTTTGTTACAACGGCTTAAAACCTCGGTATCGTGATTTCCGAAAACAAAGGCCCAAGGAATTTCAAACTTTTCCACAAGTTTGCAAAAACGCAAGGTTTCCTTTTTGTTATCCCTTGTCAAAGTTATGGGCAACATAGGATAGACGTTGTCACCGGTGAAAACGATTAGGTCGGGTTTGACCTGCTCAACCAATTTGATGATTGCATTTTCCGCCAATCTATCCTGCATACGTGTAATAAGACTGTTTCCGATATGCACGTCGGTGAGTTGCAAAATTTTGAAATTTGAATTTTCAGGTAAGGTAAAAGAGAAAAATCCGTCCTGGTCAAGAGTAGGTACAAAACCACGGTTTTCCACCTTTTGAGGTATAAGTTTTTCCTTGGTCGTTGCCTTTTTTGCCCGTATCATAACTTCTCCTTTAGTTGTATCTATACTCAACCTTTTTTACGTAGTCTTGTAAAATTTCGCCCCATTTTTCGGCTACCTCACGAGGTACTGCGGAAAGACCTCCGCATAGGCAATTTCCGTTGTCGGTAAACTTTTGTAAAACCAACAAAGGAGCATTTTCCACAAGTTTGCCCATCTCGATTATACTTTCTTCACTGTGCAATTCAGCGACCAAAGTAGTGCGAAATTCAAAGGGTACTTTTCCCTTTTTCAAAAGGGCTACGCTTTCTTCAATATTTGCAAAATCAAGGTTTACCCCGGTGGTTTTTGGATAAAAACTTTTTCCGTTTTTTATATCCATAGCCACGTAATCCACAAGGTTTTGCGATAATAGGGATTCAAGCATTTTTGGATTTGTACCATTGGTGTCAAGTTTGACTAAAAGTCCCATCTCCTTGATTTTTCTTATAAAATCAGGTAAGTCGGGATTTAGGGTAGGCTCGCCTCCCGTTATGCAAACGCCGTCTAGAAGTCCCCTTCTTTTATTCAAAAAAGCGAAGAAATCTTCGCTTTGAATTTTTTGTGGAGCAACCCCGTTTACCAAAGAGGAATTATGGCAAAAGGGACAGCGGAAATTACATCCGCGAGTGAAAACTACGCAAGAAACGTAACCACAATAATCCACGAGGGACATTTTTTCAAGTCCGTAAATATCCATTTTTTTATTCTACCATAGAATCGATATAAGCACAAGCCCCCAACGCCGCGATTGCGCCGTCGTTTGCCGCCGTTGTCAACTGCCTTACCGCCTTTGCCCTGCAATCCCCTGCCGCAAAAACACCGAGGGTTTTGCACTTCATATCCTCGCCTGTTTGGATATAGCCCATTTTGTCAAGGTCGACAAGATTTGCAAACTTGTCGTTGTTAGGCTTTTGACCGATTGCCACAAAACATGCGCTTGCCTTGATATCAAAGGCGGGTTGCTTTGTGGAGAAGTTAGAAAAAGAAACTCCGCTTAAATCCTTTCCGTTTTCGCTTAGGTATGCGGTGGCGTAAACGTCTTTATGCCAAACTACGTTATCCCTTGAGAGCAAGGTTTTTACGTGAGCGCCGTCTCCGAAAAATTTATCGAATAAGGTGCATACGTAAACCTTCGAGCAATAGTTTGAAAGCAAAATAGCGTATTGCAAAGCGGTGTTTCCGTCACCTAGCAAAATAACGTCTTTATCCTTGTAAAAGGCTCCGTCACAAACGGCGCAAAAGGAAATACCTTTCAAGGTATCTTCGCCTTCAAAACCCAGAGTTTTATGCTTTACGCCACACGCCAAAATAACCGCTTTCGAGTGATACTCCTCACCTTCCGCATACACCGTAAAGGTGCCGTCTTCCTCTTTTATCACCTTTTCTGCCTCAAATGGCTCGAAGTCGGCGCCGTGAGAGGTGATTTGATCAAAAAGTTTGTCCGCAAAGTCGTATCCGCTTATGCTTGGTATTGTGGGAAAGTTCTCAACCTTGGGAGAAGATGCGATTTGTCCTCCGATTGCATCGTTTTCCAAAAGCATAACGCTTTTTCCTGCCCTTAAAGCGTAAAGCGCGGCGGTCATTCCCGCCGTGCCTGCGCCGATAATAATTATATCAGTCATAAATAACCTCTATTTGTTTTCCTCGATAAATCTTGTGATTTCGCTTGCGTTTTCGTAAACGGTATAGCCACCTTCGGTAGGTACTACAAGGGAAGGAGCTTTGCTGATTCCGAAAGCGCGAGTCTTGTCAACTTCTTCCTCGGCATCAACTACGGTATAAGCGATTCCTGCCTTGTCAAGCTTAATCTTCGCCATCTTGCAGTTGGGACAAGTTTTTCTTGTAAAGAGGGTGGGAGCGTCGATAACTACGCTTGCGGTTTTGCTTTCGCTTTCTTCACAAACGCAGGCGCCCTCTCTTTTCAAAACGCTGTGTTCGATATCGTAAACAAGTCTTTCCTTAAATTCTTGTGTCTTACCCTTGTTCCAGTTTTGTACGGGACGGTAATAACCGGTGATACGAGAATAAATTTCGGTACCCTTTCCACAAATAGGACAGGTTGCAGCTTCACCACTGATATATCCGTGATCTTGACATACTGAATAGGTAGGAGAAAGTGTATAGTAAGGCAAACGATAGTTTTCAGCAATCTTTCTTACCAAGGATGCAGCTTCTTTCCAACTATTAAGTTTTTGACCTAAGAAGGCGTGGAATACAGTACCCGAGGTGTAGAGAGTTTGCAATTCGTCTTGGATATCCAAAGCATCGAAGATGTCCGAAGTAAAGCATACGGGCAAGTGGGAACTGTTGGTGTAATAAGGTTCGCTTTCAGTACCTGCGGTGATGATTTCGGGATATCTCTTTTTGTCGTGAGCGGCAAGACGATAAGAGGTAGATTCGGCGGGAGTAGCTTCGAGGTTGTACAAATCACCGTACTTTTCTTGATAGTCGGAAAGTCTTTCACGCATGTGGTTGAGAACCTTTTGAGTAAACTTTTGAGCAACTTCGTGAGTGAGGTCTTTTGCAATCCATTTTGCGTTGAGGCAAGCTTCGTTCATGCCAACTAAACCGATGGTGGAGAAGTGATTTGCAAAGGTGCCCAAATATCTTTTTGTATAAGGATATAATCCTGCATCCAAAAGTTTTGTAATAACGTCTCTCTTAATCTTCAAAGAACGAGCGGAAAGGTCCAAAAGGTTGTCGAGTTTTGCAAAGAATTCGCTTTCGTTATTGGTGGTGTAAGCGATACGAGGCATGTTGATTGTAACAACGCCAACGCTACCGGTGCTTTCACCGCTACCGAAGAAACCGCCGGACTTTTTGCGGAGTTCACGCAAGTCCAAACGCAAACGGCAACACATACTTCTTACGTCAGAAGGCTCCATATCGCTGTTGATATAGTTGGAGAAGTAGGGTGTACCGTATTTTGCAGTCATTTCAAACAACAACTTGTTGTTTTCGGTTTCAGACCAATCGAAGTTGCGAGTGATGGAATAGGTGGGAATAGGATATTGGAATCCTCTGCCGTTTGCGTCGCCTTCAATCATAATTTCGATAAAGGCTTTGTTTACCATTGCCATTTCTTCTACGCAATCTTTGTACTTGAAATCCATTTCCTTTCCGCCAACGATAGCGTTAAGCTCTGCCAAGTCGTTGGGTACAACCCAGTCGAGGGTAATGTTGGTGAAAGGCGCTTGAGTACCCCAACGGCTGGGAGTGTTTACGCCGTAGATAAAGGATTGAATACATTGTTTTACCTCTTTGTAGCTAAGTTTGTCAGCCTTGACGAAGGGAGCAAGATAGGTATCAAAGGAGGAGAAAGCTTGCGCGCCTGCCCATTCGTTTTGCATAATACCCAAAAAGTTTACCATTTGGTTGCAAAGGGTGGAAAGGTGGGCTGCAGGAGCGCTTGTGATTTTGCCGGGGATACCGCCAAGACCTTCTTTAATCAATTGCTTCAAAGACCAACCTGCACAATAACCTGTAAGCATGCTGAGGTCGTGAATGTGGATGTCGCAATTTCTGTGGGCTTGCTCGATTTCCTCGTCATAACACTCGGACAACCAATAGTTTGCGGTAATAGCGCCAGAATTGGACAAAATAAGTCCGCCTACCGAATAGGTAACGGTAGAGTTTTCTTTAACACGCCAGTCCTTTACGTTTACGTACTTGTCAACAGTCTCTTTATAGTCTAACATTGTGTCCTTTATGTTGCGGAGTTTTTCGTGTTGCTTTCTGTATAAAATATAGGACTTGGCTACGTCAACGTAACCTGCTTGGATCAAAACAACTTCAACGCTGTCTTGGATATCTTCAACGGAAATGATACCGTTTCTGATTTTGGGAACAAAGTCGGCGGTAACCTTGAGAGTGAGTAAATCAAGGATATCTTTGTTGTGTTGCATGTTGCGACTTTGGAATGCTTTTTCTATTGCGGCGGAAACTTTGCTTAAATTGAAATCAACGATTTCGCCGCCTCTTTTTCTAACCTTATACATAAAAGGACCTCCATGTGTAATTTGCTCTATCATTATATCAACAGGTTGTGGCAAAGTCAACGAGAAGACCACAAGATATGGTATAAAAAAATAATAATCCTTTCCATATATTGTATATAATTATCTTATAGAAAAATTTGTTTACCTGAAATTTTGTTCTATCTCAAAAAAATATCGCCCAAATTCGGGCGAAAAGTAGTTAAATCTTCTTTGCGTGAATGGAATAGATTGGAAATCCTTGGTCAGTGAACTTTTGTTCGTATTCGGTTATGATATTGGGAATTTTATCTTGGTGCAAGTTTTCAGTTTGATAAACTATTTCAAACCCGGCTTGCGCCATGGTTTCAAGGGTATATTGATACAAAAATTCCTTGTCCGTCTTAAATCGAATTTCTCCCCCTTTCACCAAAAGATTTTTGTAAACTTCTAAAAAGGCAGGGGCTGTAAGGCGTTGACGCTGGGTGCGACTGTTGGGAAGAGGTGTGGGAAAATTGATAAAAATTTTGGATACCGAGTTGGGGGATAAATAGCGAGGAAGATATTCGGCGCCGGTTGAGATAAATCTTAGGTTTTCAATCCCCTCTTCTTCTGCCTTTTCAACGGCGGATATGATGACGTTGCTAAGTTTTTCTACCGCAAGATAGCAAATTTGAGGATTTGCCTTTGTGCTTTTTATGGCAAAACACCCCTTTCCGCAACCTATTTCAAGCCACAATTCGCCTTTATTTTTGTAAAGCGAGTCAAGGTCAAGATAGCATTTTTCAGCGACCGCCTTTCTTGCATCCATAACCTCGTATCCCACGGGAATAAGAAGATTTGAGTTTTCAATCCTTTCTTCAAGTCCTTTTTTCCTTCTCATTCTCATAGTTATTCTCCAAAGTTTTCTTTGCCAAGTATATTCCATTGAAGATTTTTTGTCAAGTGCCTATTATCTTTTAAGAAATTAGATTTCCTCTTGAAAAAAAATATATCTTTTTGTATAATTCTTATATGGATATAGAAGAAAAGAAAGCGTTATACAAAGAAAACGGTCTTAGGTACTACACCAAAACTGAAGAAATTTTACATTGCATCACTCACGGACTGCCTATCCTATATTTTGTAGGCGGTTTGATTTGGATGCTTTTGCGCGCCGACTCGGTGAGGGAAAGTTTGGGCGTTGTCGCCATCTCTTTCTTCTCCCTTTTCGTTTACGTAAACTCTACCCTCTATCACGCTTTCACCAATATAAAACTTAAAAAGATTTGGAGAAAAATAGACCATAGCGGAATTCCCTTTATGGTGCTTGCCTGTGGCGCTCCTATCGCCATAATTTGCAATCAGTCCATCTTCAACTATATAGGACTTGGAATCAGCATAGCCTTTGCCGTCGCCATAGTTGTGCTTATGGTTTTAAGCGTTGAAAAATTTAACAACCTCTCCCTTATACTCGACTTTATAATCGGCGCTTTCACCGTTGCAATTTTCGTCCTCAACTGGGTGGCGATCCCATATATCGCAAAAATCTATTTTATCGTAGGCGGAAGCATAAGCGCCCTAAGTGGCGTATGGTACGTCTTCAAGCAAAAATATATGCACGTCATCTTCCACGTCCTTTGCGCCGTAGGTCCTATGCTTTGTTTCGTGGGCGTTTGGTATTTGATATAAAATTTTGATTGGAATAGCAAAAAAGGAACGCGTTCGCGTTCCTTTTGTTTTGTGTCGTTTATTTAAGTTTTTCAAAACTGTCCAAAAGTTGATCGAGGGGGGCGGTGTTTGCTTCCTCTACCCTTCCTGCATCCACAAGGCGAGCATAATCTGGATTGATGGGAATACCTGCGGTTACGGGAATATTATAGTCTTTTGCAAGTTTTTCTACGTTGCTTTTACCGTATATATAGTGACGTTTTCCACAATCGGGACAATCAAAGTACGCCATATTTTCTACGATACCTAAAATGGGAATATTCATAATGTTTGCCATTTTGGTTGCCTTTTCAACTATGTCGGAAACAAGTTCTTGAGGAGAGGTAACCACAACGATTCCGCTCACGGGTATAGATTGGAATACCGTTAAAGGTACGTCCCCGGTGCCCGGAGGCATATCCACAAACATATAATCGACGTCGTTCCAAATCATATCCGTCCAAAACTGTTTTACACAGCCGGCGATGACGGGACCACGCCACACTACGGGGTCGGTGGGGTTTTCCAAAAAGAAGGTGAGGGAAACCGCTTGAATTCCCGTACGAGTAATTGCAGGATAGATACCCGAATCGGTACCGTCAAGACGTCCTTTCAACCCAAAGGCCTTGGGGATTGAAGGACCTGTAATGTCCGCATCCATAATGGCGGTAACCTTGCCACGCTTTTGCATAGCGGTAGCCAAAAGGGAAGTTACCAAGGATTTTCCAACTCCCCCTTTTCCGCTGACAACGGCAATAACCTTGTCAACCTTGGAAAACTGGTTGAGTTTTTCTCTCATATCTCTGTCACCGCAATTGCTTTTACTGCAATTACCACAGTCGTGATTACATTGATCGCTCATGATGTCTCCTTTATCTGCAAATCACCGGAAATAAAGCCTCGGCAATTTTATAATCTTCTTCCTTGAATAAAACCAAAGTAAGTTCTAAATCCTTGTTTTGTTTGCAAGCGGCGTTAAGCTCAAAAAGCGCCACGCTTATTGCCTCCTTTACGGGATAGCCGTACACTCCCCCTGAGATAAGAGGAAATGCAACGGTGGTAAAACCTTGAGAGTTGACGATTTTCAAGACGCTTCTATAACAACTTTTGAGGATTTTTTCCTCGTCACGTTTGCCGTCACGATAAATAGGGCCAACGGTGTGAATAACGTATTTTGCAGGCAAGTCATAGCCTTTCGTTATCCTCGCTTCCCCCTGAGGGCAACGGCCTATTCCCCTACACTCTTGATCAAGCAAGGGGCCTGCCTTACGGTGGATTGCGCCGTCGACGCCACCGCCACCGCGAAGGGAAGAGTTTGCCGCATTTACGATTGCGTCAACTTTCAAAGTCGTTATGTCGCCTTTTATAATTGATACGCCCATTACAGTAACAAAGTTTTATCTTCGCCCATACCTACAAGGCCGTCGAGGATATATTTCTTTCCGTCTTCGTCACGGATATAACCTTCGAGTTCGCCATAGGTGATATAGTAGTCGATATTTACAACCAAAGCATGCAAAACCATGGGGTTGAGGCCGTAGATTTTGAATTTGACGTTTACCATGTCGTGTTCGTCCTTAATAATCCACTCGGCATAGTTTTTGAAATCCTTGGTTTCAATACTTTTGGTAAAGGTTACGGGAGGCAAGGGATTGCTTTTTCCTTCAAGCCACAAGATGTTTTCGTTGTATTGTTCTTGATCAATAGATTGGTTTCTTGTAAGGTTGAAGGCAATATATCTTTTTTCACCGGTTTCGTCAACAACAGCGTTGGAAAGGGTTGTGCACCAGTCGTAGTGAGCCTTTCTGGGATAATATCCTCTGTGGTCGTCGATGATAGCCATTGTATCTTCGTCGGAAAGCATTTCTTCACCGTTGATAACAAGGCGACCTTCTGCCTTGAAGAAATCCTTTTGAGAATAAAGGGTACGGTTGTGGCTGAAAGGGAAGGGAATTGATGCAACGCAAGGATCGCTTACTCTCTTCAAAGTGAAGTTGTATTCGATTGTTGCTTCTTCATAATTTTCCTTTATTGCCTTGACTGCGGTTTTGTCTTCACGGGGTTTGGTAACCAAACATTTTCCAGTGTGCTTTCCGCTCAAGTCAGCGCGTCCGTCTTGGAAATTGTTGACGTATTTAACGAAACTTACGGGAGTGCTTGCTTCAGCAACGGCGCCGTTGATAAGGGTGGGAGCAATTACCGTTTTTTTGCTATCCAAATTGGTGTCCCAAGAATATACGTAGTGAGTGCGTTTGTCATAGAAAACGTTGAAAGTTTTTCCGAAAATACCCATATCGCAAACAACTGCGAGCAAAATACCGTTTTTGAGGTGTACTTCGGTAGCTTCCCACAAGGTAAGTTTAAATCTGTTCATAAAGTCAGGCGCTTTGGTAGGACGCTTTGCCCTCAAAAGTTCCATAGTCTCAAACTCTTTATCAAAAGTACCGAAAACGATCTTTCCATTTTCATCTACCAAATCTTTAGGGGTAGGAACTGCCCTTCTCTTAGGGTGGATAAACTTACTATACTCTCCCATAATAACACTCCTTTGGTTTTTTTGTTCGGTATAATAATTATATCATACTTTGACTTCCAGTCAAGGGGGGTTTTGAAAAAAAAAGGGATAAAAATCCCCTCTCTCGTTTTGTTCAGTATTTTGCTGAATATCTTAATCAACTTTCGTGCCAATGCACAGGGAAACAAGTCCTGCACCATAACGGAAAAATACCTTAAAACCGTACTTGGTGTAAAAGGAATATCCCACCGATTTATTGCTTATACAACAAACGCAAAGGGTATTTATTTCCCTCTCCTCGTGAAGATAATTTCTTAAGGCGTCCATAAGTTTGGTGCCTATCCCCTGTCTTTGATAGGCTTTTGTCAAATTCATGTGAAGATGGACGAATTTTTTTCTTATAAGCCAAATTGTAAAAAGGCAAGAGTACCAAAAGGGAACTTGCTTTTTGTCAAACTTTTTTATGCGAGGAATTATATCATTTTTGTTGGCGCGCATAAACTTTTGGTAGTCGGTGGCGCATTCAATATAGCCGATTGCCTCGTCATTTTCATCAACGGCGACAAACAAAGATTGAGGCTCGTAGTCCATAAAATAGTCGGCAAACATAATGGGTATGGTTTCCAAGGTGTTTGCTTTTTTCTTGTATTTATCATGGGCGGTTTCCTTGCATATATCACGCACTCTTTCTCTGTCCTTTTCCTCAAACTTTCTGACTTTTACAAACATAACGCCTCGCTAAACTTGAAATTATTTTCAATTTATCCCTATTTTCCGAAGAAATTTATTTTAGTTGTTGCAAACCTCTTTGAAGACTCTCAAAAAGTTTTTATAAAAAATCTTGTGGATTTCTTCATTGGTAAAACCATCCTCTTCAAGAGCTTTTTTCAAAAGGTGCATTTTCGTGCAGTCGCTCATTCCCTTTGGGGTGTCGATTCCGTCAAAGTCGCTACCTAAGGCAATACAGTTGATAGAGCCAACCTCTTTTATATGCTTGATGTGACGGATTATATCGGGAATCTGATCCTCGGTGCTCTTTGAGATAAAGTCGGCGCAAAAGTTTATGCCCATAACTCCGCCCTTTTCATCAAGGGCTTTTATCATGTCGTCGGTAAGATTACGCACGCAGTTGCAAACGCTTCTGCTGTTTGAGTGAGATGCAACAAAGGGTTTGTCGCTGTACTTTACAACGTCCCAAAAGCCGGCGTCGGAAAGGTGGCTTACGTCCACAATCATACCTAAACGGTTCATTTCTTTTACCACCTCGATACCAAAGGGTGTTAGACCGTCCTTGACGTTGGGAATTGTCATATCAGGCTCTTTTCCCCTTTCAAGTTTGAAGTTTGGAAAACCGATTTCGTTGGGAAAATTCCAGGTCAAAGTCATCATTCTTACGCCACGATTGTAAAAATGGTGAAGATTTTCCATCTTTCCTTCCAAAACTCCCCCCTCTTCTATGGTATAAAGAGCGGACATCTTTTTCTTTTCCACGTTATCCGCAAGCTGGGTTAAAGTGGTAATTTGAGAGATAATATCCTTGTTTTTCTCAAGTTCGGAATCAAGGATATCCATATATCCGTTGGCAAGATTGAAGGGCGTATCCCTTTTGTCCATCAAAAAGATAAAGGTTGCAAAACATTGCATCAAATACTCGCCTTCCATCATTTTTTCAAGGTTTATATGCAAATCCGCCTTTCTAAGGCCTTGCTCGACAACCTCTTGTCTGGTTATTGTGTCGCAATGCATGTCAATTACGTTAAGTTTGTTTTCAAATTCAATATTCATAACTATTACTCTTTGTCAATGGTGCAAAGGTCCCCTTCAAGAATATAACCTATTTGTTGATAACATTGATTTGAAGCCTTATAATCGCCGTCGGTATAAAGCGAGGGTAACAATCCCATATTTTTCAATTTTTCAGATAAGTAGTAGACAAGGTTTGAGCAATATCCCTTTCGTCTTACTTCCTTTTCGGTGTATACGTGATTGATACAAGCAGTTTCCTCAAGTTTTCTATAAGCGCAAATTGCAACGGGGTGTTTGTCTATCCACAAAAAGACGGATTGATTTTCAATCAATTGTAACGCCTTTTCTCTTCCGACTTCCTCAGACGTAATTTCGCCTATGTCATAATTAAACTTTTTTATCAGCGAAAGGACTACTTCTAAATCCTCGTAAGTTGCGGTTTTCGCAAAGCCGTCCGCTTTTTTCTTAGGTGGGATTGGGGTGGGACAAGTATAACTTAGCATATTGATGGCAATTTTAATGTTTATTCCATCCTTTTTGCACCTTTCGATTAGGTATTCTGCTATTTGATAGGTGGTGTTTATTTTATAAAAGCCCTTAAGGAAAAAGTGCTCTTTCAAAAGTAGATAGCAGGTTTCAAGTTCTTTCTCCCCTGTTTCTTTAGACAACCAAACCCAAATTGGATATGGGTATGCCGAATGGCAAATAATCAACTTTTCATGGTCTGTAAAAGTCAATCGACACTCGCCCTTTATAATCCTTTTCAAAACGAAAAAGGTATATTTGTCCTCATCAAGAAGGGAAATATCAAAGGGGCATATTTGATTTTCATATTTCTTTATTTCCATAATTTTACCTCTAGTATTTAAGAAAATCGCCCCGAATTGAGAGAAATTGGGAAAATAACTACCTCGCATCCGCCTATCTCTTCATCAATTTTCAAAGTATGAATTGAGTAGTGGGTGATTTTACCTTCTGCCCTCAGTTGATTTATCCAAAGTTGCCGCTCAGCGTATTTTTTATCTGAAACCTTGGCAATAAAAATACCCCAGTGCCCATTTATGATTATATCTGGAATAGTATCATTGTCAGATTCATCGTATATTACGGCACTTTTGACTTCAACACGCTCTATTGCTTGGCGTAAAGCATCCAAAATCGAAAGTTCTCTTTCGCCTTCAAGATAGAAATCCTTGCCCAATTCGGTAGTAATCTCGGATGAAAAAGTAACAAGTGCGCTATGTCTATCCACGTTAATTTTGACGTTTCGCAAATCAAGTTCGCATTTTTCCTCAGTCATTTTGTAAAAACTTTCACGCAAATGAAAAAGGGTGCGAAAGGAAAGAGCATCTTTGTCGGTAGGAATTATGATTTTATCACTATCGCACATTTCAACCTCACCTAAATCCAAAACGTAACAGTCTCCTTGAAGGACAAAGCCTTTGTCAGCAATAAAAGAATTGAAACCCTCGTTTCCACAGTTTGCGTGGAAGGCTATGCGATTGCAACCTTTTTTTTCGGCGTGCATAAGCAAATATTCGTACAAAGTACTTGCTTGTACCCTTTCTTCTTCAAGGTCTTTTTGGTTGTAAATTGAAAATTCGTAAAGAAACATTTCCTTAAAAATTCTCTCACCCTTTTGGTAAAATCGGTCAGTAGATACGTAAGAGCCACATACGTAATTCCTTTCTTCATTGCCGTGTATAAGTATATAGGTATATCCATACTTATATTTTGCATCAAAAGTTTGCTGATGAATAGAGCACTCGTAAGGCTTGTTATCAAAAAACTCGTAAATATCACAAACTGATGATTCCGTTACAACATAACCGTTTTTTTCTAATTCAAACCTTTCAAACTCTTTCATAATCACACCTTTTCTATACAAGTTATTGATATAATACCATAAATATAAGTTCTCGTACAGTATAGGATAAAAATAACCTCGGATTTTCAAAAATGATTAGACAAAAATAAAAAGAACTTAAAAAATAAGCAAGGATAGATAACTAAAAGTAAATCAATTTTATAAAAAACAGGAGAAAGGACAAATTTTTATACCGAGGTGCATAAAAGCGTATACATTATTCACCACTGCTTCGCCTTAGGGGATCTCTCGACTTCGCTCGAGATGACGGTACTTAGTCAGTTATTTTACAAGTAAGGACGACCTTTCCCGGAGATTCTTCGCTACGCTCTGAATGACAGGACTACGCTCGAGATGACGATTCCTTTCCTTGTTGTCATTCAGAGGGGTGAAACC
>JAEDHM010000141.1 GCA_016296985.1 Clostridia bacterium | reverse complement strand
TAGATATCCTCTTGAATTAGGTACTCAAATGACCCCAAGTGCCCAATAGACTGTCACGGGGTGTGGTTGTACAGTTTTGTCACGAAAAGGAGAGGGTATCAAGATAACGGGAGCAACGTTTGGTAAGGTGGTAGATTACGATATTAAAGATGCAAACAATATGGGGGCGGCAATGGCACCGGCCGCTGCTTATACTCTTTTGGCGCATCTTAAAGATACAAATCGAGAACCAAATTATTATGACTTAATATACACGGGAGATTTAGGAATTTTGGGTTGCGAACTTTTTGATTGTTTGCTTGAATCGGAGGGAATTAACGTAAAGGAGATACATGAAGACTGTGGTAGAATGATTTTTGCTCCTGAGCAAAAAGTAAAAATGGGCGGAAGTGGCGCTGGATGTAGTAGCTTGGTATTTAACACACATATTATCAAAAGAATAAAAAAGGGAGAATTAAAGAAAATATTGCTTTTGCCCACAGGCGCTTTGCTTTCAAAAGTATCTTCTCTTCAAGGGGAAAGTATTCCCGGAATCGCTCATGCAGTTTCAATTGAGGTATGATATGGAGTATTTTATTCAGTATTTGATCGTTTTTGCAATCGGAGGCGGAATATGCGTTCTTGGTCAGATTTTGATCAATCTTACCAAAATGACGTCGGCAAAGATTCTGGTAACGTTTTTGTTATTAGGCGTAGTTTTGCAAGCAGTAGGGGTATTTGACGTAATTCGAGATTTTGCCAAAGCCGGAGTAACTGTTCCGATTATTGGCTTCGGTGCAACACTTACGAAAGGAGCGATGGAAGGAATAAAGGATAAAGGCTTGCTTGGCGCATTTTTAGGAAGTATTGAGGCAGGGGCAGCAGGACTTGCTGCAGCAATATTTTTTGGTTTTATAGTAGCAATTTGTTCAAGGGCAAGAACAAAAACATAAAATGTAGCATAAGACTATATCTTAGAATATAAATATAGTGTATGAAGTCAAAGGAGAAAAAAGGAAAGGTATTAGTCAAAATTTTTCTTATTCTCTTGATAGCGGTAACGATATTCGTTGCCGTATTTCTATATTTTAGAAATAGTGTGTACGAACATATTTACACTGCAACTAAGGCGATAGTTTTAACTAAAATCAATGACTGCGTAAATCTTTCTTGCGCCGATTATTTAAACAAGTACGAATATGACAAGTTTGTAAACCTTAAAACTGATGATGCAGGAAACGTAATTTTAATGGAGTCCAAAAGTTTAAATATATCGGTGGTTTCGAGAGAATTGGGAATAGTATGTCAAAAAAACATAGATGAAAGTATGCCTAAAGAACTAATTTTTTCAAGCGGTAGTTTCTTTGATAGAATTCTTTTTTCATCGACAGGTGAGGAAGTAATAGTACCTTTGAGTATAACTGCAAACGTATTTACCGATATTAAAAACGTGTTTATCGCAACGGGAATTAACCAAACTAAACATTCTATCTACATACAAGTTTCGGTAGACGCCGAAGTAATTCAACCCTTGATTGGAGAAACTTTCAAATTTTCAACTGCGCTTTTGATAGCAGAAAATATTATTGTTGGCAAAGTTCCCGAAGTGTTTGTTGATTCAGTAGACGGTTTAGAATACTTGGATTTAATACCATAATCCACATAATTTGATAGCATATTCTTGACTTATTATCATAAATATGATAATTTACTTAGGAAGCGTCCTTTTGACGTTATCTTTCTTTATGGAGTAAATATGAAAAAATTGATTGAAGAAATAGTTGCAAGATGTTCCGCGCTTATCAACGGATGTTCAAGTTCTCAAAAGCTTGACGACGTTCGCGTTCGTTTTTTGGGCAAAAACGGCGAGTTTACCGGAATTTTGCGTGGTATGAAAGACGTACCTCCTGCTGAAAAACCCATAATTGGAAAATTGATAAACGAGGCAAGAGCTTCTCTTGAAAACTTCCTTAAAGCAAAAGAATCCGAATTGGCAAAGGCCGAACTCGAAAGAAGATTGGCAAGTGAAAAAATTGATATTACATTGTCAAATGATACTGAAATCGGTTCTGTACATCCTTTGACTTTGGTTAAAAATGAAATCGTTGATATCTTCATTGGTTTAGGTTTTAGCGTACAAGACGGCCCCGAAATCGAAACTGACTTCTTTAATTTCCAAGCATTGGGAATTCCTCTTGATCACCCTGCAAGAGATATGCAAGACAGTTTGTACGTTTCTGAAAAACTTTTGCTCCGCACTCAAACTTCAACTATGCAGGCTAGAACTATGCTTTCAACAAAGCCTCCTATTCGTATCGTTTGTCCCGGTAAAGTTTATCGTGCAGACGATGATGCTTCTCATAGCCCCTTGTTTAATCAAGTCGAAGGCCTTGTTGTTGACAAAAACGTTTCTTTGTCTCAATTGAAGGGTACTTTGGAAATGTTTGCTCAAAGATTTTTTGGAAAGGAAACAAAGGTAAGATTCCGTCCTTCTTATTTCCCTTTTACCGAGCCTAGCGTTGAAGTTGACTGTACTTGTTCCGTTTGCGGTGGAAAGGGTTGCAGACTCTGTAAGGGCACTGGTTGGATCGAGGTTTTGGGCGCAGGTGTTGTAAATCCCGTTGTTTTTGAAAATTGCGGTATTGATCCTAAGGTTTACAGCGGATACGCATTCGGTTTTGGTGTTGATAGAATGGCAATGATAAAGTACGGTATTCCCGATATTCGTTTGCTTTACGAAAATGACGTTCGTTTCTTGAAACAGTACAAATAGAGGTGAGATTATGGTAGTTCTTTTAAGTTGGTTAAAGGATTTTGTAGATATTAACGTTAGTATTGACGTTTTGTGCGATAAGCTTGTAAAAGCAGGTTTTGAAGTTGACTCTGTTACTGATTTAAGTAAGAGTTATCAAAATATCGTTGTAGGTAAAATTACACAAATTGAAAAACATAACGGTATTTGCTACAATAAGGAGGTATTCGTATGAAACGATCCATGCTATTTTTTTCATTACTTGTTGCTGCATCCCTTTCCGGATGCAGTCCTGAAAATGAACCGTTGGAATCAACCGAAATAGTGAAACCGACACAGGAAACAAGGATGCAGG
>JAEDHM010000140.1 GCA_016296985.1 Clostridia bacterium | reverse complement strand
AAAAGATTTCCAAAAATTGATTTTCCTTCCTTGCAAACAAAAGATTCATATTCTTGATTTTCAATATTTGAGTATGCCATATTTTTATAATCTCTTTTATGTCTTTCTATGATTTCATTTTCTTCATCTTCATTATCGAATACCGATGTAAATACGTAAATATCTTTGCGTTCTTTAGGATATAGTAAAACTTCCCCTTTTATGCATACACAAGGGTATAACACGCAACCTTCGACCGGGTAACGATCTTTTGATACATTTTCAATAATTACCCTCTCGCCTGTTGTTTCTATTACGTTCCTTTTATTGCAATTAATTTTTAAGTTATCTAATCCCCAAGCGGAAAACAAAGTGAGATTAGATTTTGTACAATCTTTATTTCGTCTTTGCGCTTTAACGTAATTGTTTTTAATTTTACATTCAACAAAGATATCTGAAAACGTCTTATGAGAAATATATGAGTTGTAATCATTCAAAACTAAATCCGTATAAAACAAAATCTCGTATCTTTTGATTTCGACCCCTTGATTTTCTATAACAATCCTCTTTAATTCACCTTTTCCGTAAGGAGTATTTTTTATTCCCACTTCAAACTCTCCCTTTGTAAAAACAATTTCGTCATTTTGAAATGAAAAATATAGCTGATTATCACCCCAGTCTAAAAGATTTGTTTCCTTTCCCTTATCATCTCTTACTACTATCTTTTGAGAATAGTATGAATTATACCTTTCTATTTTGGGGGTAATGCAAAAGCCACTACAAGAGAATATATGTCCAACGCTATCCGCAAATATTGTATATCCATTTTTGCTTATCGCATGACAAGAAATATCCAAACAGTTGCTTTTGTGTTTGAAGTTATCCATACTTACACGTTGTGGATGAGTTTTTTTGCTTAGGTGCTCCCGCATCTCAGATAACTTTTCGCAAAGAATAAGGCTTCCATTTTCCCCTAATGGTGAATTTATAAAATATTTTCTTAAATTTTGCTCCCTTGTGAAATTGTAAATTGAGGCCATTATCATTCCTTGATGGTGCGCCATGAAGGATTGTACTTTTTTACCTTTAATCAAATCGTAGGCTTCATAAAACCCATATTTGCCAAGCATTCCCAAAGATATCAACTCAAGGCAATTTTTCACAACTTCCTTCGGTTGGTAGTCAAGACACAAAAATGAGGCATAGGGCGCAATTACAGTTTCGATAGAATTACTATCTAGTGACAAAAGCGAAAGACCGTGTGCTTTGTATTTATATCTTCCTGCATCATCAAAGGAAAAATAACCGCTTTCCGATACCCCCCAAATTTTATTTATACTCTTTTCCTTTTGAATTTTTGATACCTTTCCTTGCATTGCGTCCGCTAGAAAACCTGACGGCGAGTTGAAAAATACGTTTGGCAACATATATTCAAAGGCAGTACCACTCCAAGACAAAGGAGTGTTTCCTTTTATTGGTGAATACTCTCGATTTACGCTAAAATATGGAACAACATCCCCGTACAAGGAAGCATATACAAAATACAAAATCCTGCTTTCGCTTGCAAAATTATCATAATGACCAAAAAAGCAGTTTTGATCTTCATCATAAGAAATGTGGAAAAGATTTTTCTTCTTGTTCAGTAAAAATCTCAGATTGGTATTGTCCAACAAAGATTTTGCAAGCATATAGGTGTCAAAGTCGTCAATCTCTTTCAAAAATTCACAAAGTGTAATTAAACAAGCGCAATAATTTCCGCTATCAACTGAAGAGATTATTTTGGGCAACATCACGCTTCCCGTGTCTACGTTGTACCAGTTATACAAATTTCCCAAGTATTTTGGAAGCGCTTCTACAGTTTTTAAAATGTTTTTAATTTGATTTAGACAAAAATCTTTGTCGTCTAATCCTTCCTTATAAGCAATCATAAAAGCAAGGAGAGAAAATCCTATGTCAGTAGGAGAAGTCATACCGTGTTTTTCGGCTTCGGGAAATATTTGAACGTTATCGGCAATCAAATAAATGGGCGATAGGTTTTCCTTGAAATACAAATAGGTTTTGGCTAAATATATACCCAATTCTTCATTGCCTTTATACCTTCTTTCCTTTGTTTCTTTGCCAATAATTTTATACAAAGTATAAAACAAGGCAAAAATAATATAAATTCCAAATAATTGATTACGAGAAATTAGTACCAAAAATAAGGAAACAAAAACCGTGGGCAAAAATTGCTTAAGCTTGATGCTTAAGGCTGAAAGTCCATTTTGTGACTTGAAAGTATTCCATATAATTGTCTTTTTTCTTACCTTATCAAAAACAAGTTTTTTTATAAAAGTTGTTATTCCGCTTACGCCAAAGTATGGAAGCATAAGTAAATCGTCAATACCTCGGCACATTGATTTGAATACCTTCTTTAAAACTACGCTTGCTTTCACCCCTTTTACCATGTCGAATATTGAAGAAATAACTTCATATCTGGCGGGGATAAGCAAGAGGAAAAGCATAAATAGCGGGATTAGGTAGTCGATAAATATCGCACACAAAAACAAGACTAACAAATACATAAAGGGTGACAAAATTTGTAAGCAATTTACAAATATTGTAAATTTGTATATTGGTGATATATTATTTTTTACCTTTTCCCCCTTTCGATTTTTAACTTGTCGTCCTAGATATGGTAAAAGCATTAAATCACCATCGTTCCATCTTTTTCTACGCGAATCTTCAGCTATAAAAGAAATGGGCGCATCTTCATACACGGCAACGTCAATAGAAGCTGTTGATAAAACAGCGCCTTCAATTACGTCGTGACTTAAAAGAGATTTATCTGGGAAAGAATCTTTCAATCCTTCATAAAATTCTTTTACTCTAACGATAGCCTTACCACAAAAAATACCTTTGCCAAACGCCTTGTAGTAAAACTCAGTTCCATAGGGATATATTTCAGTATAACTTGATTCTTGAAACCTTTTTGCGTAGTTACTTTTCAATGAAAAGCCGTTTATTCGGTTTTGATATGAAAAAATTATTGTCTTTTTATTAGCAGGATGCAAAGCGACGTTTATGCTCTTTTTAACGTCTCCCGGCATAAGTTTGCTATCTTCATCAAGAAGTATTGCGAGGTTTATACCCCAAATTTT
>JAEDHM010000139.1 GCA_016296985.1 Clostridia bacterium | reverse complement strand
TCCTGGGAAGGGTTTATCCCCTGGAAAGGAAACCGATTTGTGGTGCTCGGTCAAAATTTTACAAGGATAAACAACTCTAAAAAGAATTCTACGCCACGTTAGCCAACATAAACTCTAAAACTATTTGGGTTTTACGTATTTTAATGATATAATACAGTCTATGAATAAGTTTAAGGAAAAAGTAAAAACCCTTCTAACTCTCTTTCTCACCTTTTTTAAGATAGGTATTTTCACCTTTGGCGGTGGTTATGCCATGATCCCCTTGGTAGAGCGAGAGTGCGTTTCAAAAAAGAAATGGATGGAGCACAACGAGTTTATGGATATGATAGCCATAGCCGAATCTACCCCCGGCCCCATTGCCATAAATATGGCGACCTATACGGGCTTTAGACAAGGCGGAGTTTTAGGCTCGGCTTTCTCAACTTTAGGCGTCGTGTTGCCCTCTTTTATTATCATTTTCGTGATATCCCTTTTCTTTGACAAATTCCTCGAATTAAAGCTTGTTTCCTATGCTTTCAGGGGTATTCAGGCGTGCGTAATATACCTTATCCTAAACGCAGGCGTAAAAATGGTAAAAAAGTTGGAGAAAAAACCTCTCAACTATATCCTTTTCGGCGCAACCTTAATTTGCATGACTTTACTGTCAATTTTCGCGGTAAGTTTTTCCTCAATCTTCTATATCCTTATCGGCGGATCAATCGCCCTTATAATCTACTTGGTTATTTACGGTAAAAATAGATACCAAAAGAAACTTTCCCCTTCCGACACGCCCCAAAAGGAAGCGCAACCCCAAGAAAGCGAGGAGGAAAAGGAAAATTCTCTATCACAAATAGAGATTACCTCGGTTGAGGAAAATCACGATAATTCCCCTGCTTTGGAAAAGACAACGGAGGAAAACCAAGAAGGAGGGAATGAGTAATGAATATCTATCTCGACCTTTTTCTTACCTTTTTAAAAATCGGCGCCGTTTCCTTTGGCGGTGGCTACGGCATGCTTCCCCTTATCAAGGAAGAGTGCCTAAACCACAACTGGTTGACCGAGGAAAGCGTTCTAAACTTTGTTGCGGTTTCCGAATCCACCCCCGGACCTATTGCGGTAAATATGGCGACTTTTATCGGCTCGTCCCAAGCAGGGGTAGGGGGCGCAATTCTTGCGACCTTAGGCGTTATTTTGCCAGCGTTTATCATTATTTTGATAATCGCATCTTTGGTTAAAAACCTATTCAAATACCAAGGTGTCCAAGCCTTTTTAGGCGGTGTACGTCCTACCGTTTCCGCAATGATACTCTCCACCGCCCTCACCCTTTTCCTAAGCGGTGTTTTAGCCATAAAGACGGTAAAAAGTCAGGTGGCTTTCGATTGGCAAGCGCTGGTTATATTTGCGGTGGTATTCGTTACGGCAACCTTGTACAAGCATTTTAGAAAAAAGGCGATTTCGCCAATAATCCTTATAATCATATCCGCAGGGTTGGGTATGGGACTGTATTCCATAGTATGACGTCGGCAATTTCAAAAAATAGATTTCTATCCAAATTTTTCGGGGACAAGGCCTTTTACAAAAGCGTAATCAAGGTTGTTTTGCCCATCTTTATCCAAAACCTTATCACCACCTTCGTGGGGCTTTTGGATAACGTTATGATAGGCTCGCTTGGTACCGAGGAAATGTCCGGCGTAGCCATTTCAAACCAGGTGGTTTTCACCTTCAACCTTCTTGTATTCGGGTTTGTATCCGGCGTAGGCATCTTCCTCGCCCAGTACTACGGCAAAAAGGACTATGAAGGGATGAAAAACGCATTCCGTTTCTCCCTTTTGTGCGGTTTGGCAGTAACCGCCCTTTCAGTCCCTCTCGTCTTTTTCCTTCGAGGAGATTTGACAAAACTTTTCCTTTCCGCATCGGGTAGCGTCGAAGGAGACCCCTTGAAAGTTTTAGCCTTCGGAAAGGATTATTTGAAAATTATCGTCATAAGTTTCCCGGCGTTTATCTTCTCTCAAGTTATCGCAAACGCCCTCAGTTCGGCGAAAAAGACGTCAATCCCCATGATTTCAGGCATAATTGCCGTTGCGGTAAACCTTATACTCAACTATATCCTTATTTTCGGAAAGTTGGGGGCCCCAAAACTTGGGATCGTAGGAGCGGCAATCGCAACCGTCGTCGCAAGATACGTCGAGCTGATATTTCTAATCATTTGGGTGCTTTGCAATAAAAAGAAATGCCCCTATTTCCAAGGTATTTTCAAAAACTTCCGCATCCCCCAAAAAGAGGCTTTTGCAATTATTAAAAAAGGCACTCCCCTTATGCTTAACGAGTTTTTGTGGGGTTTGGGTACAACCATGATTGTATGGTGCTATTCAATGCGCGGTCTTGCCGCAATTGCCGCTGTCAATATCGCAAACACCTTGGGAAATTTCTTCAATTCGGGCATGCTCGCCTTTGGTAATGCGGTGGGAATTATTGTCGGAAACGTCCTAGGCTCCGGCGCAAGTGAAAAAGAGGTTATGGACGTCGATATAAAACTTCTCACCTTCGCAACCTTGTTTTGCACCGACTTGGGAGCGTTGCTTGCAGCGGTAAGCAAATTCTTCCCCCTCATCTACAACACCACCGATTTGGTAAGAGATATGGCAACGAGAATATTGTTTATCATAGCAGGCTTTATGCCCCTAAGCGCCTTGTTTAACGCCGTCTATTTCACCATAAGGGCAGGGGGCAAAACGGTGGTAACCTTCCTTTTTGACAGCACCTTCAACTGCGCGATTTATTTTCCTTTGGCTTTATGCCTTGTCAAGTTTACAACCCTTGACGTAGTATTGGTATTTTTGATTATCACTTCCCTTGATATAATCAAAACGGGTATTGGTTTTATCCTTTTGAAAACAGGTAAATGGAGAGTTTCTTTCGTCAAAAACCTTTCACAAATTCAAAACGAGAGCGAGAAAACAACCGAATACACCGCCACAACACAAGAGGAAACAACAAAGGAGGAAAGAGAAAACCTCGGCGAAAATAACGCAGTGGAAGAATAATACCAAAAAATTATTACCTATCTCAAACAATCCGCCTTTTAGGGCGGATTTTTTAGCATAAAAGAAAAAGAAATTTTATATCAATAAATATAGCGAAATGAGGAAAT
>JAEDHM010000138.1 GCA_016296985.1 Clostridia bacterium | reverse complement strand
AAATACGATAATGTTCATTTTAAAAAACTCCTTTATTTTGGTTTGGTTTCGGGGGGAAGAGTGCATCCCTCTATGTTTATTATTATACAGTATCAATGTGAAAACTGTGTGATAGATTTGTGAAAACTTTGTGAAAATTGCGGTGGTTTGGGAAGGCGGTTGCCTTCCCTCCGCATTTAGTTTACTCGGCGGTATCCTCGACCTCTACCGCCTTAAAGCGTGTTACACGCTTATCTATTACCTTCTCAACCTGCTTTGTACCTTCTGCACCAAGCTGACGGAGTAAAGCCGACATTTTCTGATTCTTTAAGTCTTTGAGCATTTCGCTCTCTGCCTGAATTTCAGAAATAGTCATGTAACCGCCATTTGCGATTAACACTCTAAGGATTTCAGCCTTAAAGGTTTCGTTTTCAACCTGTGTCTTAGTAGGCTTAGAAGAACCTGTTGCGGACTTCTTTTCAAGCTGTGCGATTTTCTTCTCACACCATTCTGCGACCTGTTCGGGAGAAAAAGCGATTTCCTCACCGTTTGCAAGTGCGATAAAAGCGTTGTAAAAATCCTTGTTAGTAACCTTGATAGTAGCCATAAATATACCTCTTTTCTACCCCTTAGGGGCGGTTGGATTGTTTAGCAGTGGGCTTTTCCCTTACTGCTCTTTTATTATACCACATTTCCTGCGGTTTGTCAAGAGGTTTTTTGAATTTTTTTTAATTTTTTTTCGATAGCCTCGATAAGTTTTCAATTCCTCTTGACTACTCTCTTATTATACCACATTTAATGCAGTTTGTCAATACCTTTTTAAAAATTTTTTCAAATTTTTTTAAGGCGGAGATTTTGTTTTCTCTCCCTTTGACATTTATAATTATATCATAAAAAGTATTAAAAGTCAATAAGTTTTTTAAAATGTAACGCATTTTCATAAAATTTGTGCAATATGCACAAATTTAATTCTGTAACCATCATTTGTACATATTGCACAATTCCGGGAACAGGATGTTAAAAGTTTTTGTGCAAAATGCCGGGGTAAAAATTGTTTTAGCGCTTTAAAGCGCTGAAACGGGCCAGGTCAATAATAAAGGGCCCGCCGCACTTTAACAAGCTAAAGTGCTAAATTTGTCAAATTACACAAAAAGGCAGTTAGATATACTAACTGCCCAAGTAATCAACTATATCTGCAAGTGCGCTTACTAACCTTTCTAAATTTACATAATGATTACTGATATTTGCGTCAATAACCTCCTGAGAATCATCGTTGAGATACAGGGCTTCAAGTAAGTCATAAGACTTAGACAAAGTATTTTTTTCTTCCTCTGTCAGTTCAATATCAACTTTTTTATAAGTTTTCATTTACTTTACCTTTCCTTTCTTTGCGGGTTTCCGCATTTTCTTTTTAGCTCTGTTCATTAAAAGATATTCTCTGAACTCTGCTTTTGTTACCTCAACACCGTTAATTTTAACCATTCAGTTTGTCTCCCTTCCTTTAATGTATTTATTATATCATATTTTTATCAGAAAGTCAATATGCAGGTTGCACAAATTTATGGTTATGTATTTGTGCAACCTGCGACCGCCTTATTTCTTAGGCGGTCTGTGCTTAGTCAGCTTGACAGTATAAACATTATCACCATATTTAAAAGTGATTTCTGTCTCTGTCTTAACTTCTGTGATTTCTGCGTTTATGCCGTTTAAACTCTCGGCAAACTCTGCAAGAATCATTTTCTTTTCCTCGTCAACTTTTCTGACTTTTTCTCTGGGTTTTCTCTGTTTCATACTCTCGCCCATGTGCCGACCTAAGTCTTTGGCTTTTTCGGTGAGTTCCGCCTGTTCGGGGGTCATTTCCTCGCTGTTATCATCCTCCCAAAGCTGTTCTGCCTCTTCTCTTGTCAAGTCAAGAATTTTCATATAGTTGAGTATTTCCTTTTCCTTTTGTTCGACTGTTATTTTTGCCATTAAGCAACACTCCTTTCTGATTACAATACTATTATATCATACAATAGAGCATTTGTCAATACCTTTTTGAAAAATTTTTTCTTAAAAGGCTTTATTTTAAGCCTTTTAAGATTTCAATAATGTTATCAACATTAAAAGCTAAGTTTGTATCATTTGCGGTTGCCCACTCTTTACGGTTTTTTTCCTCGTCATCAAAGAGTATTCCACCCTGCGCCTGAATTACTGCACTTTTAGGTGTTCCATATTTTACAATATTGATTTCATCAAACTGAACACTTTTAAGATGTTTTTTCAACCAGTCCATTTTTGCGGCGGTTACTTTTTCATTATATTCGGGTGTGCCTGTCTTACTTAACCAACTTACTATACCGATTATATAACCTTTTTTCTGCAAGCTGTTTAAAAGTCTTGCTAAGGTCTGCATTCTGATTAAAGGGAGAGCCTCCGCATAAGGTCTGACTATCTCATTATCGAGGTCGTTTAACCAGCCCTCAACCCCATAAAGGTCAGCGATTGTTCCGTCCATATCAAAGTAGATTGCTCTTGTTGTAACTGTCATTGTGAGTTACCTTCCTTTCCTTTACTGTACCTATATTATAGCATACTCTTAGCGATTTGTCAATAGGTTTTTGAAAAATATTTTTCGTCAAATTGCACAAATTTTAGTTACAGTTGCTTAAAAAATATTTTTTATTTTTTTCTATAATAATATTATAACATATTTTTAAAAATTTTTCAATTCGCAAAATAGACAAAGTTTCAGGATTTAGATACAATTTTTTTGTGCAAAATCACCAAAAGAAAAAATTACTTTAGCACTTTAAAGCGGGAAAGCGGGGCAGCACATATAAAAACGCCCCGCGCACATTAAAGTGATGATGTGCTACTGTGCTAAAGTATTGAATTCGTCAAAATGCACAAAAGGAGCTTATCTCTCGAAAAGCCCCTTGCGCATAGCTTTGTGTTGTCTAAAACAATAAGCAAGAATTTCTTTTTCAATCATCACATCTTCAAGCCCTGTATGATTTTCAATAAAGTCATTATTTCCGCTAATAAACCTGTAAAGGATTTCCGCAGTAAATCTTGGCTGTGGTATTTTGTGTTTTGTCATATAATCATTTTCTTCACAAAAGCGATGGTATGTAGGCATTTTGCCGATTACATCCTTAGCCATTTTCAGCGTAT
>JAEDHM010000023.1 GCA_016296985.1 Clostridia bacterium | reverse complement strand
TCTGCGCACAAACTGTTGATTAAGGTGGACTTCCCCGTATTAGGCATACCAATTACCATTGCTTTTACAGCATAATTTATGCCTTTAGCCTTATTTCTTTCAATTTTCTCGCGATTAATTTCATTTAAAGCAGCAATAACCGTTTTTGCATCTTTTTTAGTTGAACTATCCGTCAAAATTACGTAATGCCCTTTACTTTCAAAATGTGCTTTCCATTTTAAAAGCTCGTTTCTATCAACAAGATCACATTTATTTAAAACGTAGACTGTAGGCTTGTTTGTCAAAAGGTGTGAAAATTGAGGATTTATGCAAGAAAAAGGCGCGCGAGAGTCTAGTAAATAAATTAGACTGTCCACCTTTTTAACGCTTTGCTCCATTTGGCGCAAGGCCTTTGTCATATGACCAGGAAACCATTGAATAAGCATTATCTTCTCCTCTTCTTTTTAGGCGCTAGTTTTGCTTCGACTTCCTCTTTTACTTTTTCGTACAAATCAGGTCGTCTTTGTCTTGTAATTTCTACCTGTTGTTCAAAACGCCATTTTGCAATTTTTGCATGATCACCGGAAATTAACACCTCGGGTACCTCAAGACCTAAAAAATTGAAAGGGCGGGTGTATTGAGGATATTCTAACAATCCTTCGCTAAAACTTTCCTCTTCGGTACTTTCCATATTTCCTAACACGTTGGGAATATATCTCGATAAAGCGTTGATAACAACCATCGTAGGCAAATCGCCACCGGTCAAAACGTAATCACCGATTGAAATTTCTTCATCAACGTCAAGTTGTATAACCCTTTCATCAATCCCTTCGTAACTTCCACAGACAAACATAAGGTTTTCAGCCTTAGATAGCTCGACAGCCATTGCTTGATTGAAGACTTTTCCCTTAGGGGAAAGATAAATCCTTTTACACTTATGCTCGGGATCAATTGAGTTAATAGCGTCGTGCAAAGGTTGTGGTGTCATAACCATTCCTGCTCCACCACCAAAGGCATAGTCATCGGTCTTCTTATGCTTGTCCGCTGAAAAATCACGGATATTTGTAACGTTCAAAACAAAAGCAGAACTCTCCAAAGCTCTGCCAATAACACCGCTGTTCATTGCGGAATACATTTCGGGAAAAAGCGTAAGAACCTCAATCTTCATACAGCACAATTTGGGGAAAACCTACTACGTCAACTTGAATTATACCTTTATCGGGACAAGGAGTTATAAACTTTTTAACGTATGGAAAGGAAAACTTCTTTTCACCTTTTACGTAGAAAACGTCAGCAGCGCCGTAGTTCCTCAAATCTTCAACGATCCCCACCTCTTTATCCCCAACAAAGACTTTTAATCCAATTAGTTCGTCGATAAAAAAGCCGTCCCCTGCGAAAATTTTGGCGACTTCACGTTCTAAGGATACGACCGCACCGCGAAGTTCTTCAGCCTTATCACGGTCGTTTATGCCAACAAAACAAACAAAGACATCACAACCGCCAACACGGGCAGATGCGATGTCCATCTTTTCTCCGTTCACTAAAAGATATTTCAGTGTGCGGAAAGATTGTATGTTGTCAACGTAAGGCAAAATCTTAACCTCGCCTTTTATACCTTGAGGTTTTACGATTTTGCCAATTTCCATTACCTTTTCCAAAACTATCTTTCTAAAATTTCCACGTTGTATCTGTGGTTGATTTTGGATGCAGCGGCCTTGATAATAACGCGAATAGCTCTTGCAATTTTACCGGACTTGCCAATAACCTTACCGATATCTTCCTTATCGATAAAGATATTAATAGACCTTTTTTCCTCGTTTACGTCAACGTCAAACTCTTTATCTTCTCCGATAAGAGACTTGACGATATATTCTACCAAATCCTGCATAACAAATTATTTGATAATTCCGTTTTGGAACAACAAAGCCTTTACAGTGTCAGTAGGTTGTGCACCAACGCTAAGCCATTTTTGTGCCAATTCAGCATCAATTTTTACAGCTGCAGGGGTAGCTTTAGGATCATAAGTACCAATTTGTTCGATATATTGTCCATCTCTAGTCTTTCTGCTGTCGATAACAACGATGCGATAAAAAGGAGATTTCTTTGCGCCCATTCTAGTAAGTCTGATTTTAACCATTGTAAATACCTCTCTATATAATTTTTTTATTTTATAATTATTTTCCACTAAAAGGGAAATTTCATTTTCTTCATACCGCCACGCATCATACGTTTCATCATGTCGCGTGTCATTTCATATTGCTTCAAAAGTTGATTAACTTCTTGTATAGATACACCTGCGCCTGCAGCGATACGCTTTTTGCGTTTTCCGTTTATTACGTCAGCGTGTTCTCTCTCGTAAGGCGTCATTGAAAGAATGATCGCTTTCATATGTTTTACCTTATCCTCGTCAACGGTAAGGTCTTGCCCTCTCATCTTATTTGCAAGTCCGGGAATCATCCCCAGCATCTCTTGCATACTACCCATCTTTTTCATGCGGTCAAATTGATCGAGATAATCTGTCAAGGTGAAATCCTGCGAACGTAACTTTTCTTGGAATTTTTTTGCTTCTTCCTCGGTGTAAGCGGCTTGAGCTTTGTCAATAAGCGTCAATACGTCACCCATTCCCAAAATACGGGAAGCCATACGGTCGGGATGGAAAGGTTCGATATCTTCCATCTTTTCACCGGTACCCGAAAACTTGATAGGCTTTCCGGTAACCGCTTTGATGGAAAGAGCTGCGCCACCACGAGTATCGCCGTCAAGTTTTGTAACGATAACACCGGTTATATCCAACAGCTTGTTGAATTCAGTTGCGACGTTGACTGCATCTTGACCTGTCATTGAGTCAACAACCAAAAGTATTTCGGTAGGATTCAAGAAAGCCTTGAGGTCTGCAAGTTCTTTCATCAACTCTGCATCGATATGTAGTCGACCTGCAGTGTCAACTATAAGGGTATCGTAATTCATACGACCGGCCTCAGCCAAAGCGCCCTTCACGATTTTCAAAGGATCGATTTGCCCCATTTCAAAAACGGGAACTGCGGCCTTTTCACCAACGCGTTTAAGTTGTAATATAGCGGCAGGACGATAAATGTCACAGGCAACGAGCATGGGATTTTTCCCCTGCTTTTTAAGCATCTTGCCAAGCTTTCCGCACATCGTGGTTTTACCGCTACCTTGCAAACCACACATAAGGATTACGGTAGGCAGTTTGTCGGAAACACCAAGTTTTTGATGAGTACTACCCATCAAAGCGGTAAGTTGCTCGTTTACAATCTTTACAACCTGTTGAGCGGGCGTAAGGCTTTTCAAAACCTCTTCGCCAACGGCAAGTTGACTTACCTTTGCAACGAACTCTTTCACAACGGTGAAGTTTACGTCGGCTTCAAGCAAAGCAATACGAATTTCCCTCATTGCTTGCTTAATTTCAAGTTCGGTCAACGCGCCCTTGTTTTTCAACTTAGAAAAAATATGATTTAATCTGTCGCTAAGACCTGAAAATACAGCCATGCTACTCCTCCAACAACTTTTCCATAAGATTGAGGTTTTCTTCAACGTTGTCCCCATCTCTTACGGATGCCAATGCTTTTACCAATGCGGTTTTTAATTTGAGATTACCTAGAACTTCTTCATAATGCTCAAGTTGACTTGCCGCCCTTTTAAGTATATCTAAAACCGCTTGACGAGAGATCCCATATTCCATAGAAACTTCGCCAAATGACATGTCGCAATCACAGTAGAGCCTTGTAACGTCTCTTTGCTTTTCGGTAAGCAACATACCGTACTCAGCCAATAATTCGGAAAGTTGAATCCTATCTTCTATCTTCATACCGCGCCTGTCAAGGTTTTTTACTTTACACTTAATATATACAATAATTTTTCCCTTGTCAATCATTTTTTACAACTTTGTCAAAATATTGATATTTTCTTAATCCTATGTTATATTAGTTATAGTGAAAAAGTTCTTTTTAGTCGTGATAATAATACTAGTATTATCCACAACCCTATGCGGTTGTCAGTTATCCACAAATCCAACGGGATTTGCAATGGGTACTTTTTACGATATTTCACTGGAAAACGGAAGTGTTTCAAATGAAGAAGTTCAAGATATTTTAGATAAAATCGACAACTTGTTTTCTCTGTCCAATCAATCTAGCGAACTTTCTCGCTTTAACAATTTAGAAAAAAACCTTTCGTTTACCTTAGGAAAGGAAACACTTTTCTTATACAATCGTGCATTGGAACTTTACTCACAAACAAATGGCGCATTTAATCCATTTATTTATCCCCTTATTGAATTATGGGGATTTACACCACCCTTCAATCAATTTGCAAACCACGTTATCCCAACTTCATCACAAATAAACTGTTTACTTCCTCTTTGCGATTCAAACAACTTTGTTCTTGTCGGAAATTCTTTGACGAAGTTAAACGATGGTTGCAAATTGGATTTTGGAGCAATTGCAAAAGGCTATGCCCTTGATCAATTACGAAGTTATTTATTAGACAAAAACAAAACTGCCCTTATAAACGTGGGCGGCAACCTTGCGTCAGTTCGTAAAGATTATACCATAGGACTCGCGTCACCACGAGAAAGCGAGTTTTCTTATCTTTTATCCTTTCAGTTGAAGGACGGATATACCTGTTCGACCAGCGGAGATTATGAAAAGTATTTTACGATTGACGGACAACGCTATTGCCATATTCTTGACAAGAACGGATACTCGGTAAACAATGGAGTAATGTCCGTAAGCATCATTCACAAAGATGGGCTTATGGCAGATGCGCTTTCTACCGCAGTGATGGTAATGGGACTTGATGAAGGTTTGAAATTTTGTAAAAACAACGGAATATCCGCTATTATCGTTACCTCAAATAATCAAATCCACACATCAAATATTGACGTAAAACTTAAGGACACAAATTATTTTATTAATGAACAAAAGGCTTAAACACTACGCAAATGGAAAATACTTTAAGGTCGCAGATATTTTTATCTTCGCAATCCTTCTTATCGCCTTGGTGATAAGTCTGGTTTTTATTTTCCTACCTCAAAAGGGTGAGTTTGTAGAAATTTATCACTCGGGCAAAATTGTCAAAAAAATTTCACTCACTGAAGATACTGTTTTTGAAATTTCCGGGGTAACAATTCAAATTAAAGACGGTGAAGTATGTGTTGCAAAGTCAAGTTGTCCAGATCAACTATGCGTTAAAAATAGCCATATTAAAAAGGAAGGAGAAAGCATCATTTGCCTTCCTAATCAAGTGATTGTTAAGATATCCGGAGAAAAGGAAATCGATGGGGTTACACAATGAAATATAACGTGAAGCAATTGGCATATTTAGGTGTATTAAGCGCCCTTGCAATTATTATTTCTACGGTGGAATCACTGATGCCTCCAATTTTCCCTATGCTTCCTTATGCTCGCCTTGGTTTGGCTAACTGCATTATTTTATTTACGATGGTTTGTTTGGGAGCAAAAGAAAGTTTTTTGGTTCTTCTATTAAAATGTGTCTTTTCGGCTATTTTCAGCGGAAATCCTACAAGCGCTCTCTATTCCTTAAGCGGCGGAATCTTATCTTTCATACCTATGCTTATTTTGGTTTATTTTCAAAAAAACAGCATTATGGCCATAAGTTGTTTAGGCGGAATTTTACACAACCTAGGACAAATTCTCATTGCATCTGCGATCACCCATTCCCTTGCGCCAATCTCATTGCTTCCCTATATGCTTTTACTTGGTGGAATTTGCGGTATAATAACGGGTCTTATTTCCCACGTTATTATAAAAAGATTGTACGGAAATAGCGACGATAAGGCAAGGAATAAAGATTTTGGTAAAAACTTGTAAATTTTTGCAATACATTGTATAATATAAATTAAGGTGTTATATGAAATATATAAAATTGTCTTTTGAATATATGAAAAACAAGCATTATTGGAAGATAATGCTTATGATGATCGTGCCGGCGCTGTTGCTGTCATTTTTGTCAACCTATTCAACGACGGCATCATTTTTTACAAACTTTTTCCAACGCACGCCTGAAGAATGGACAAATTTTGCAACGGTTTTCGGAATGTTTACCGAGCTGTCAAATCGAACCCTTGTTCGACTTGCTCTCTTCTTGTTGCTTTCTCTCGTTCTTGCTACCGTTTTTGCAGTTGCCATCGGTGTTATTCACAAACACATGCGTACAGGACGTTTTATGTTTAGAAATATTTTCAAGAGAATCAACGAAAACTTTTTGCAAACGCTTTCAACCATTTTGGCAATCTTCTTGTTGGTATTCTTGTTTGGTGTCTTCATGGCGGTAAACGTATATTTTTGGTTTGCCGTAACAAAACATACAGTTGCAACCTTTGCGTTGTCTTTAATCTTTATGTTAGTTTTATTCGGCATATTGATTTCTTTCGCAACGCTCCTCTCCCTTTCCTGCTCTTATATGGTAGCAATGGGAAAAGGTCTTTTGTCCGCGGCAAGTTCTTCAATCAAAACCACTCGCAAAAAGTTTTGGAGTATTGTTTGCGCAATTGTACTTCCTTTAATTCCTCTTTTCGCAATTGAATTTGGCGTAAGTTTTGCAAATATCAAGGCGCTATCAATCATCATTGACACTTTGATAAACACCGCCCTCTTCTCGTATTATCCCGTTTTGATTTTCGTTATCTTCTACGATCTTGAAAATTGGGGACGTGAAGATTTGTTAGCAATCAACAAATTGTACTAGGAGATTTGATATGACACTGAAACATACTATAAATATCACGGTTTCCAACTTCAACCTATTATACAAAGCCTTTTTCTACTTTTTGATTATTGCTATCATCATCGGCGCAATCGCTTGCATTGCAATCACCCCCACGGTAAACGATATAAAAGCAAGTCTTGACGAAAGCGGTTTCTCCGTGTCTTTTAAAGAGGTTTTTGAAAAATTACTTGATGGCGACAAGGCCTTTTTGGACAGCATTAAAGAAGCGGTAAACGATTTTTCATTGCTTAAAGATGCAATCGGTGGATTGAAAACCGAGTTGATTGGCGGACTGTTTATTATCTTCACTTTTGTTCTTGTATTCTTATTCCTTTATCGCCTTTGTGTTTTGCCATTCACAAACATTATCAACCAATATATGTTGATGGGCAATTCCTTCAACTTTATGTCAAACTATATCGCCCAGTTGAAGGAATCGGCAGCATACGCAGCCATTTCAACTCTTATACTTACACCAATCACTTTCGGTATAAACTTCTTTTGCTTGTACATAGCGTATTTACTCGTAAAAAGCATAAGCATTTTTGGTTTGCCTGTGGCGTTTATCATTTGGGTTTTCCTTTCTTCCTTAAAATCAGCACTATTCTGCGGTTGGTTACCTTCAATGGTAAGAGATGAGAAAAACGTATTCAAAGCTTTGCAAAACGGAATAAAGGCAATAGGCAAAAAGTATGGACGCATCTTCCTTTGCTATTGCTCTGCGCATATCATCCTTTTTGTTGCTTGCAATCTTCTTGTAACCTTCACCTTTGGCGCCGGCCTTTTATTTATCGTTCCGTTGATCATGCTTTTCACAAAAACCTTGGAATTGGTAATTTATTACAACTTGAAAAATTATCATTACTACGTAGATAAAAATAACGTGAATACCGTAAGTGTTTACGACGAATTTAAAAACGTTTCCGACTGCCCTCCTGAAGATCAAGAATAAGCAAACGTAATTAAAAATTGCCTTACACAGCGTAAGGCAATTTTTTTATCCTTTTTTGAAAGGGGGAATATATGATTCATCCGCAGATTCAAGATCTTGAACAAAACAATTTTTTATCCCAAGTTTAAGTATGAAGGACAAAATTGACTTGTATTCAATTGGTTTTAGTCGACGGTTTATTTCAGGATAGTCACTTGCTTTTCCGAACGGAACGTATTGACACATGGCCGAAAGAAAAATATTCTCGCCATATTTGTCATAAAGATAACTAATAACTTTTTTGCTATCCTCAATACAACCGGGTAAAACTAAATGGCGAACTACAACGCCCTTTTTCAAAAGTCCATTCTCAAGTTGAGGTGTACCACATTGACGAAACATTTCATCAATCGCTTCTTTTGCAATGCTTGAATAGTTTTTCCTTCCGGAATACTTTAAGGCGAGAGCATCATCGTAATACTTAAAATCGGGTAAATAAACGTCAATCAATCCTTCAAGTTCTTTCAACGTCTCCACTTTTTCAAAACCACCGCTGTTGTATACAACGGGAATTTTCGGACGATACAAAGTCAAAGCTTGTTTAATAACGTGAGCATAATGTGTAGGATTGACAAAGTTTACGTTATGAGCGCCCAAGGTCTCAAGGTATTTTATACTTTCAACAAGTTTCTCAACGGTATATACTTCACCGTTACGTAAAGCGCTAATTTCGTAATTTTGACAAAAAACACAGGCCATTGTGCAACCTGAGAAAAAAATAGTACCGCTGCCCTTTTCACCACTTATAATTGGTTCTTCCCACATATGTAATGCAACTCTTGCAATTTTGGGTAAAGCAAGCATTCCGCAAGCACCAACTTTGTGGTTACGGTCAACAAAGCAATTATTTGGACATAAAGAGCATTTTGTGATGTCAAGTGTCATAATCAAAAAAATTATATAAAAATATTCAAAAAAAATCAATACAAAAGATTGACAAAGACTATTTCTTATAATAAAATATCTATGCTTGCGACTGTGGCGGAATAGGCAGACGCGTACGTTTGAGGGGCGTATGGGAGACCGTATGGGTTCAAGTCCCATCAGTCGCACCAATTAACGACAGGTTCACCTGTCGTTTTTTGTATGTAAGCATAGTGGGACTTGAACGCCCCGTTAAGAAAACCTTTCTGTGAATGGTTTTTAGGGGCCGGCATGATAGCGAGCCTCAACCATTGGTTGGCAACATAGTTGCAAAATGCAATTTGGCGAAGCGGAGTAAGTCCCATCAGTCGCACCAATTAACGACAGGTTCACCTGTCGTTTTTTGTAAGAGAAAACCACCAGACTTTCTGGTGGTTTTCTTATACAATAAAAAAGGCGTTTTCGCCTTTTTTTAATCTTTCAAATCTTTTGGGTCATAGCCTAAGTTGATAAGCAATCTGTTGTTGTCTTTCCAACCGCTTTTGACTTTTACCCAAAGTTTCATAAACACTCTATCGCCCACCAACTCTTCAGCTTCTTTTCTTGCAGCGGTGGCAATTTTCTTAATCATTTCCCCGCCTTTACCGATTATGATAGACTTGTGTGTTTCCTTCTCGCAAATTATGCTTGCTTCAACGTAATTCAAACCATCATCACGTACTTCGTACTTGTTAATCTCGATACCAATTCCGTGAGGAATTTCTTCTTGCAAAAACTTCAAAGATTTTTCACGAATGATTTCAGCAACCATAAAGCGGAGAGGTTTGTCGGTTACCATATCTTCAGGATAAAAGGCGATACCGTCGGAAAGAAGAGGTAATAATTCCTTAATCAACACGTCGATATTGTCGCTCTTTTTAGCAGAAAGAGGTACGACTGTCAAATCCTTAATGGTGTTAAGTTTTCCAAGGGTTTCAAGCAAAACTCCCCTGTTTGCAACGTCAGTCTTGTTTACTGCAACGATAACAGTTGCTCTTTTTCTGTATTTCTCAATAATAGCAAGTTCTTCTTGAGGCATATGCTTTTCGCCGTCAACAACGTAAACTATAGCATCAACGTCCTTCGTTGCACCTGAAATACTTTCAATCATATATTTTGCCAAACCGGTTGTACCATTAAGCAATCCCGGTGTATCTGTAAATACAATTTGAAAATCTTCTCCGTGTAAAATACCAGTGATTTTATTTCTTGTGGTTTGAGGACGCCATGAAACGATAGACACTTTTTCTCCTACCAAAGTATTTAACAATGTTGATTTTCCTGCATTGGGCTTTCCAATGATTGCTACAAATCCTGATTTCATCTCTTCTCCTATCTAGTTATCCCTACAGTATTCAAAATTTCTTCTTGTAATCCAAACATTACCTTTTCTTCTGATTTTTTAATATGGTCAAATCCCAAAAGATGCAAAAGTCCATGAACCGTCAAAAAACATAATTCCCTTGTTTCGCTATGTCCATATTCCAAGGCTTGTTCTTTCATCCTTTTGCGACATATCATCAATTCACCAAGCTGAAGCGCTCCGTTTTCCAAATCATAAGGATAATTCTTGATATCATATGGGACTTTAACGTCAACGTTAGGAAAGGACAATACGTCAGTTACCCTATCAACACCCCGATAATCACGATTCAGTTCCCTTATAACCTTTTCGCCTACAAAAGTCAAATCTACGTCGGTAGGTTGATCAATCTTAAAAAAAGAAAAGACTGCATCGAACATTTCCGATACAAGTTTCTTTTCTTCAGCACTGGCACGATGTATTCTAATCATTTTACTTTTTTCTTTCGGGGTATTTAATTCTGGTATGTTGACTACCCATTGTGCAAGCAACCAAGGTATCAACTATAGTGGAAAGTTCTTTCATAGTAATGTCACAGTCGTCGAATTGACCTTCGTCCAACTTTGTCTTTACAAGTTTTTCAATCAAAGCCTTCAATGCTTGTTCATCACGGGTACCCGAGGCCCTGGTTGCCGCTTCAACGGTGTCGCAAATCATAATAATTGCGCTTATTCTTGTTGAAGGTTTTGGTCCCTGATAACTATAGCTTTCACTGTCGACGGTTCCTTCGGTAATATTTTGCGCGCGAACGTAAAAATATTGCAATTTCGAAGTACCGTGATGCTCGCGACAAACGTTTACGATTTCGGGAGGAAAAGCTTTTTCTTTAAGCATCTTATAGCCTGCCTCGGTATGACGAGTGATCAAACTAACGCTTGTTTCAAATGCTAAATCGTCGTGAGGATTGTATCCGTCAGTTTGGTTTTCGGCAAAAAACTCGGGGTTTTGAAGTTTACCAACGTCGTGATAATAAGCAGCTGCTTTCGCCAAGTTTACGTTTTCACCAATGGCATAAGCGCACCTTTCTGCAAGGTTACCAACTTCAAGGGAGTGGTTGAAAGTGCCGGGGGCTTTTTCCGCAAGTTCTTTCAAAAGTTCTTTGTCAAAACTCAGGTACTCCATAAGTTGTAGATTTGTATTAAGTTTGAATACCCATTCGAAAATAGGTAAAAACAAGAAGAACAACAATATAGACCCTACCGAGCCTGCCAAACTCCAAGCGCCTTTCAGTAATAAATTAGTCACTACCGTTGTGGAAATAATACCGGCAAGAACGGAAAAGACGGCGACTACAATTGAAATTGCAAAAGCGATGCCGATTATTCTAATTCTGTTGTGTTGTTGATTTACAAGATATACAACCATCCATCCACCGCACATATTGACCAACAGGGTTAGAACTGATTCCATATCAAAAGCCGCTTGACTGAATTTTACGTTTACGATATACGCTAACAAGAGCAAAAACGCCAAGGTCGCATTACCCAAAACTGCTTGTTTTTTATCCATAATTGAAACCATAAGCAAAGAACAAAGCAAAAATGGGATACAGGTAATGTTCAAGCGAGACATTAATACGGTACAAATGAGATAGCAAATAAAGAGTATGCTAAATCCGACCGTAGGCAAAACTCGATTTTCAGGCTGATCTTGCACCAAGTAGAAATAATAAACAATCAAGAGGAAAGAAGTTATTACCAACATGATCAAAAACATTGCAATGCCAAAGTCCATCGAAGGTTCAAAAGACATCAGCATAGGAACAGCTGAAATAAGACCTGCAAGCAATATCAAGATCAAACAGGAAATAACGCTTACCTTAATTTTTTTCCTAGATAATTTATCCATCGTTTCTCCTAGTTTCGTTTTTTCCAAACTTGTCGTAAGCGTTTACGATACGTTGTACCAAATCATGGCGAACAATATCTTTTCCGCTTAGCCTTATAATGGAAACACCTTCAACTTCTTTCAATACGTCGAGAGCGTTCAATAATCCCGACCTTGTATGAGCAGGCAAGTCAATTTGAGTTGAATCGCCGTTGACGATTACTTTACTCCCCTCGCCCATACGAGTAAGGAACATTTTCATTTGCTCGACTGTTGTATTTTGTGCTTCATCCAAAATGATAAAAGCATTGTTTAAAGTACGACCTCTCATATAAGCCAAGGGAGCAACTTCAATTACGCCTCTCTCCATAAGCTTTTGATAATTTTCATAACCAAGCATATCCTGTAATGCATCGTATACGGGACGCAAATAAGGGTCCACTTTGTTTTGAAGGTCGCCGGGTAAAAATCCCAACTTTTCGCCTGCCTCAACTGCAGGCCGTGTAAGAATAATGCGTTCAACCGCTTTGCTTTTGTACGCCATAACGGCCTTCGCCACCGAAAGATAGGTTTTACCCGTACCTGCAGGACCAACGCAAATCACCAAATCAGTTTTATCAATTGCGTTGATATACTTTCTTTGTCCCGAAGTTTTACACTTTATGGGTTTGCCCTTGAAAGTAACGGCAACAACGTTGGAAAGATCGGACATCTTGTCTTCCGCTCCTTCTCGTACAAGTTCAAGCACCGCGCGCACTTGTTGAGCCTTTGGTCTTTCGCCTTTTGCGATCAATTGAAGAATTCCATTGACTGCCTTAACGCACAAAGCAACAGCGTCTTCTTCACCGCTTATCACAAGGTCGTTTCCAATGGTAATAATAGACGTTTCAGTTTCTTTTGATAAGACGTCTATATTTTCATCATATATGCCCAGCAAATGACTCATTACCGCTGCGCTACCAATTTCAATTCTTTCTTCTTTACGCATTTTTCTCCGTGAGAAGTTCTTTAAGCGACACTTCCCTTTCTATTTCATAGTATATACTAATTTCTCTTATTTTGTCTAGTGGTTTTGAGATTTTCCACCACCTTACGGGAGTTATGCCCTCTCCAAAACTATTTTGAAATTCCATAAGTGCAATATTGACAACCGCCTCTTCCTTTGAATCCATATCAACCGATTTAGTATACGAGCTAATTTCATAATACGTATTTTCAATTATAGTAATTGGCAAAACCCCTTGTATACTGTATCTTTTGCTTTCTTTCTCAAAAGTTGAAAACCTACATTTTACTCCACTAAAAACCAAAGTATCTCCTATGTACCAACTTCTACTTCTAAACACTCTTCCCGTCCTTTGTGTTACCACTTCTTGAGGATATATAAGGTATTTTTTCGTCAACCAACATCGCCCGTACACTTTCCCAATAGTATCTTCAATAGGTTTTTCCTCCTCCCCAGAAAAGGTCGACGAAATCAAGACGTCCCCTTTCTTCACCGTATCCCCCACGTTGACTAGACAATATCCGCTTTCTAAACTGATTTTACTTATTATGCAGTCATAGTTTGAAATTATCGGAGCTCTGTTTTTCTCAACGTCGTAAGGGTAGTCAAGGGATGGCAAACAATCAATCAAAAGTTTTGATCCAAGAAAATATGCCGTAACTTTTGATATACCTTCTATTGACTCCATCTTTGTTGTTAATTCTTCCAAATTAACTTGATTTTTAAAGGCAATACTCTTAACGTCTTCCTTTACAACTTTCCCAAGTTTGCTGTACAGATCTCCTTCTACACCTATAATCTCTATTTTAAAGTAGGTAGTTGAATACAAAACACATATAGTTACCAACAATAAAATGCCAACCCAAAGTCCTATTCGTGAAAAAAAGTATTGAACAATAGATAGCAACCCATAGGTTTTTCCAAAGGAAAAATCAAGATTATTCTTTTCTAGTAAAGCAATAACCCTATTTTTCTCTTCAAGACTAATTCGACAAGATAATCGTTTGTATTCTCGTTTGCAGTTGTACAACGTTATTCCTTCTTTTTTAAATTTTTCGATAATCTTTCCGTGATTTAAAGAAGAAATTCTAAGTTCAATTTTACCCCTGCTAATTTTCAAATTGCACCCCTTTTATATTTCCTGAAATATAAACTTCAGTATCGGTCAAAGTAACTAGTTTCAAATTGCATCCTAATACTTTTATCAAACCATTTTTAATTTTAACCGATATAACCTCATCGTCATAACCGCTGATACCCTTATGACCGTTTATTACTACGTATTTGTTCGACAGTAATTCAACTGCATAAGAAAAACCTTGTGATAAAGCGAAAACTTTTTTTATATCTTCAACGTAAGCCATAATATATTTTATTACTTGAAAATCACTTAATGCAAAAAAATAAGCAACCCGAAAGTTTCTTACTAAATTATTCTTCGAT
>JAEDHM010000137.1 GCA_016296985.1 Clostridia bacterium | reverse complement strand
GTGAGCATCAAAAAGCATTATCTTACCTCGCTACCGCTTAAAACTACGCTTTCGGGGGAAACCAAAGCAAGACCGCCCTTTCCGTCGTCGGCGCACAAAATCATACCTTCACTTAAAACGCCCCTAAGTTTTACGGGGGTGAGGTTTGCTACAACTACAACCTCTTTACCGATAATTTGCTCGGGAGTATAACTTTTTGCGATACCGCTGACGATTGTTCTAACCTCGTTGCCAATTTGAATTTTGTTAACCAAAAGTTTGTCGGCTTTAGGCATTTTTTCAGATGCAATAATCTTGCCTACCCTAAGTTCGATTTTTGCAAAGTCGTCAATGGTAATCAAAGGCTTGTGAACCAAGGGAGTGTTTTCTTGTTTCATTTTTTCTTCGTGCTCTTTTCTTGCCTTTTCTACTCTTTCAAGAATAGGCTTGCCGTCGATACGGTCGAAAAGTCTTACGCTTTCAGAAACAACTTTTACGCCGTCGGGGATAAGTCCAAAGGTGGAAAGTTGATCAAAACTACGCAACTCGCTACCCAATGCCTTTACAGCTTTTTCGCAAGAGGAGGGAGTGAAAGCGTAAAGAAGAGAGCAACCAAAGGTAATTGCCTCGGCAAGGTTGTACAAAACTGCGGAAAGTCTTTCTTTTTTGCTTTCTTCCTTTGCCAAAACCCAAGGTGTGGTTTCGTCGATATACTTGTTTGCGCGACGGAAAATTTTGAAAATTTCGGTGAGAGCGTCGGCTACTTTGTAAGAATCCATCAAGTCGGCAACCTTTTGAGGAGCGCTCAAGCAAACTTTCTTCAAATCATCGTCTTCGGGGGTTTGCTCACCTTTTGTCAAAACGCCGTCAAAATACTTGTTTATCATAGCAACGGTACGGCTTACTAGATTTCCGAAGATGTTTGCAAGTTCACCGTTGTAGCGGTCGATAAGGCCTGCCCAAGTGATATCGCCGTCGTTGTCGAAGGGCATTTCGCTTAAAACGTAGTATCTGGTTGCATCAACGCCAAAGGTTTCCACAAGTTCGTCGGCAAAAAGCACGTTGCCGGTGCTCTTGCTCATTTTTGCGCCACCGGACATATACCAAGGATGACCGTAAATTTGTTTAGGTAAAGGCAAATCTAAGGCCATAAGGAAGATAGGCCAATAAATTGAGTGGAATCTCATAATGTCCTTACCGATAATATGTACGTCGGCAGGCCAATATTTCTTAAAGTTTTCTCCGTGGTTGCCGTCAAGGTCGTATCCTAAACCGGTGATATAGTTGGAAAGAGCGTCCAACCAAACGTAAACAACGTGTTCGGGGTCGAAGTCAACGGGGATACCCCACGAGAAGGAGGTACGAGAAACGCACAAGTCGGTAAGCCCGGGCTTGATAAAGTTGTTTACCATCTCGTTTTTTCTGGCAATGGGGGTGAGAAATTCGGGGTGTTCTTCGTAATAAGCGGAAAGACGGTCAACGTACTTGCTCATTCTAAAGAAATATGCGGTTTCTTCCTTTTCAACAACCTCTTTTCCGCACTCGGGACATTTGCCGTCAACAAGTTCGGATTCCTTCAAAAAGCATTCGCAAGGAACGCAGTATTTTCCCTTGTAACTACCCTTGTAAATATCTCCTTGGTCGTAAAACTTTTTGAACATCTTTTGAACTTGACGTTCGTGATAATCGTCGGTGGTACGTATAAATTTGTCGTACTTTGTGTCCATTAAATCCCAAATACGCTTGATTTCCCCTGCGGTACCGTCAACGTATTCTTTGGGTGATTGTCCTGCTTTTTTAGCATAGGTTTCAATCTTTTCGCCGTGTTCGTCAGTGCCGGTTTGCAAAAAGACGTCGTATCCTTGAAAGCGTTTAAATCTTGCCAAAGCGTCTGCCAAAATAATTTCGTAGGTGTTGCCCATGTGGGGCTTTGTAGATGCATAGGCGATTGCTGTGGTAATATAATATTTTTTCTTTTCCATATATCCTTTCCTTAAGATTAAATTTCTTCGTGTTTTTCCAAGGTTTTTATAAAGTCGTATTCTTGAATTATGTTATAAAGTTCTTCGGGAGAATAAGCGCGGTTTGTGGCAAATTCAACGTCGGCAGTCATAACGTTTTCGTTACGGACTGTTTTAAACTTTGTAAACTTGTTGATACTGAAAAGGTCACGCATTTGCTGAATTACGGTGTCGTCATTTATGATTATCGTAGCCCTCAAAGTGATATACAAACGACCCTTGAAAGCCTTGATGGGAGCGTGCAAGAAAACTTGCAAGATAATAAGCAAAATGGTTGTTGCAACGCCCAAGATATACATACCTGCGCCCAAAGCCATACCGATACCGGCTGCCGCCCAAATACCTGCGGCGGTGGTAAGTCCGTACAAAGTATCACGGCGATAGATTATGATACCTGCGCCCAAAAAACCAATGCCCGATACGATTTGCGCTGCAATACGCGCGGAATCGGCGCCCTTTGAACCCAAATCCAATTGATCCAAAAAAGCGTATTTTGAGATAATCATTAAAAGAGCGGATGCCATACAAACAATGGTATGGGTACGAATACCTGCTTCTTTCGAACGAGTCTTACGCTCGTATCCAATACAAAAACCGCAAATGCCGGCAACAAGAATACGGATAACGTAATACAAGGTATCCATACTTGCCCCGAAAAACGCCCAATCAATGGAAGATATCAAATTGGTCATATTCCACCTCTCTGCAAATATAATCAAGTTATTATACTATTATAAATATATTTTGTCTAGTCGTATCCTGTAAATTTACCTGTTTTTTAAGTATATAGGTAAAAAAAGAGAAAATTTTCTTCTAGAAAATTAATAAGGCGTCCGTATCCCACTCTCTAAAATGGTAAAAACAAGAAAAATCATCTAAACAAAAAATAACACACAAAAACACACAATTTCTCAACGCTTACCACAAAACCCCAGACCAAGCAAAAGAACGTAAAAAAGGCAATAACGCCGAGAGCGGTTTTCACGAGAAAAAAGCAAGAAAGACAAGTTTTGTTGCGAAGGAGCATACTCCCAAAAAAACAGGGTTTATCACAAACTTCACTAATCAGGAAAACATAAAAAAAGAAGGCTTTGGTGTGGTAGATAACTGAATTTAGTTGATTTTTCAACGCTTACCACAAAACCCCAGACCAAGCAAAAG
>JAEDHM010000136.1 GCA_016296985.1 Clostridia bacterium | reverse complement strand
GCACAAAGAAATTAACATAAGATTTTTGACAGCTCCCTTTACACAAGGGAGCCTTAGATGCTTCCGCGACAGCACAAAGAAATTAACAAAGGAGAGATTTCCTATGTGTGATTATTAAAATGGTTCATCGATACAGGAAATTGACAATCTGAAAGCAATTCAATACGCCGTTGTAACTATTTATTGTATAATTATAGTCTAAAAAAGGAGGATAATATTATGTATAAAAACATTGAAAAACAAACAAAACTGCAATTAAAAGAACAAGTTCAATATCAAAAAGGTCAGGTTGTGAGCAAAACACTCGTTCAAAACGAATTGATAAGTATTACTATTTTTTCTTTTGACAAAGGAGAAGAAATATCAACACATGCCGCCCCCGGAGATGCGTTAGTCACAGTTTTAGAGGGCAAAGGGAGATTCACTGTGGGATCTGATATTTTTTATTTGGAAGCAGGCGATACTCTTATTATGCCAAAAGATATTCCACATGCAGTTTATGGTGAAGAAAAATTTAAGATGCAATTAATTGTTTCTTACTAATACATAATCCATTATAAGTGGGTAGATAAAGATGAACTATTAAAAATGGAAAAGAATCCCTTGGCATCTTCTAGAGCATTAGAACTTGTAAAGGAATCAGATATATAAATTCCTATCTACCAGCGCAACAATGCCAAAACAGAAAAATTTCGAAGAGGTTATCGTCCCCGAGTTGTTGCATCTTAAAACGTACCCTCACGTCCAACTTACCGAGGGTTTGATTTTCGGCCATTATCAAGAAGGGACGGGTGCCTTCAACACTATTTATAACCAATTTATGACAAATCTTGAGGTTACCGTTGAAGAGTTGACAAAGTGTTTTCTCGGTCTTTTCGGAGAAGACAAAAACCTATCCTTCGGACGATGCAATCAAATGCCCTCTTATCAACTGTTTAACGGTTTGAAAAAACTTGGTTAAAGGAGAAAACTATGTTAGAAAAATTGAAAGCAAATATATTGTTCAACAAACTTTTTGGCCGTCCCGACATTTCGATAGCCTATAAAAAGGTACCGCCAAGCGATTCTTGGTACAACACGATAAACACGGTTCACCAGTCCTTGGCGGAAATAATCACCTACCCTAGGGAATTGGTAGAAATAAAATCTTACGACAATCTTTCCTTGAAGGGGTATTATTATCCCGCTCAAGAAAAAAGCGAAGTTACTGTCATTTGGGTTCACGGATATAAAAGCCATGCGGAAAGAGAAAGCGCTTTCCCATCCTTGTTTTACAAAAGTTTGGGCTTCAACGTCCTTATCCCCTATCTTCGCGCCCATGACGTAAGTCAAGGTAAGTATATCGCCTTTGGCGGTGCGGAAGCTTTTGACCTTGAAAGGTGGGTTGATAAGGTAAACGAAATACACCCCAAGGGAAAGATTATAATCCACGGGCTTAGCATGGGCGGTTGTATCGCTATCCTTTCTTCCGCCGTAAAAATGAAAAACGTAAGGTGTATTATTTCTGATGCGCCAAGCGTGGGTGTTTGCCACATTTTGAGGGAAATCACAAAAGGCACCTTCAAAAAGAATGGTGAAAAGGTGTATGCATATTGCATTGAAAAGTACGAAAAAGAGTTTGGCTATAACCCCGAAGAATACAACGTTTTCGATAAAATCAAAATTTCTAACTATCCTATCCTTCTTTCCGCAGGCAGTTTGGAAAATCTTGATGAGTTGTTTGATCAGTTGACAAAACTCAACCCTCAACCTTCGGATAGCGTAATTTTGCCCGGCTGTGATCACGGAAACGGCATGTATAAGCAAACCGAACTTTATCAAGGGAAAATCAAGGAGTTTTTATCCTTGTATCTATAAACACCTTTTTTTTGGGAAAAAACCTATTACATTGTAAAACCAACAGTAAAAATTGTAAAAACCGTGGTATAATAGAAAAAGGCGTAAAGGAGTAAATATGTATATTTGGGTGGGAATCAAGGTTGAGGATCAACTTAAAATGGTAAAAGCGCAGGCGCAAAGGATTGAAAACGAGATTGGTTTTGATCACTCGAATTTTACCTTACCCTTGCATATTTCCTTGAAAATCTCTTTTCCCATTGAGGACGCACAATACGAAATTTACGCTGAGGAAATTCGTAAAATTTATCGCAATACAAAGCCTTTTGAAATAAAAGTCAGGGGCATTGAATTGGAAAACAATATCGCTTGGATTAGAATGGAGAAAAGCAAGGCTCTTGAAAGTCTTTCTACTCAAATCAATATGGTTATGCTTGAAAAATACGGCGTTCAACTTCACGAGTACGATATGGACTTCAAGTTTCATACCACCATGTTTATGGACGATAACGAAAGCAAGGTTAAATTTGCTTTTGACAAGTTGAAAGACTGTCCTATTCCCTCAATCCTTTTGGCAAACAAGTTTGTAATCGGCGTATCCCCTTCGGGTAAGCTTGGCACTTATAAGGTGATTGAAGAGATAAACGTTTGAGGTAAAAATGGAAATAGAATCAATAAGCAGAGAAAGTCAATCTTTATCCACCGTCATAAACTTTTTGATTGATGAAAAATTGCCCTTGGTTTCCAATTTGGCAAACCTTTCAAGGGTTTTATTCGACTGGTTCAAAGGGGTTTCTTGGGCTGGTTTTTATCTTGCAAACGAGGAAAACACTTGTCTTTATCTTGGACCTTATCAAGGTCCTTTGGCTTGTACCACCATACCATTTTCAAAGGGTGTTTGCGGTTTTTCCGCAACGAACAAAAGGACTGTTTTGGTGGATGACGTTCACACCTTCAAGGGACATATCGCTTGTTCCTCAATGACCAATAGCGAACTTGTCGTTCCCATTTTCAAGGGGGACAGAGTCGTGGCGGTTATTGACCTTGACAGCAACAATTTTTCCAATTTTACAAAGGAAGACGCTGTAGTTTTGGAGGACGTAGCCTTTATTATTTCAAAACTTTTTTAAATACAATAGTCCTCATCTTACAGAGGAAAGAAAAAACAACGGCTATTCTATCGTTCACTTCCCCTTGGTGATTGACGAAACCCAAGTTTACAGAATAGACTTTGAGGATATGGAGAAAAAGATTATAAAACACAAAATCCACGTTTTGGTCTTTTGCTCTCCCCACAAAAATCTCTTTCTATATCTTCCCACTTGACGCGCGATAAATCAA
>JAEDHM010000135.1 GCA_016296985.1 Clostridia bacterium | reverse complement strand
ACGATCCCCCCCCCCAAAAAAAATCAACCGTAGTCCTGTCATTCAGAGGGCATATAATGCCCGAAGAATCTCCTGGAAAGGTCGTTTATCTCATGAAAAGGACACCGTATATGGCTGAATAAATATACAAAAAATGCATATACTTTGCTAAAAAAGAATAAAATTCGAAAAAATACTTAAATATAAATATTTAAGATGAAAAAAATACAACAAAAATTGTTAAATTAAAAAATGTATTGACTTTACTAAAATAAAGTTGTAAAATTATGATGCGTGAAATCGCGAAAACTATATTATACAAGGAGTATTTTTATGAGTAAGAAATTTTCCATCGTGATTGCTATTCTTCTCGTCATTGCTGTTGCCTTCGCAATCGTTGGCTGTGTCGAGAAAGACCCTGCACCCACCACCCCCACCTACAACATCAAAGTTTGGGTAAGTGAAATTGATGGCGTAAAAGAGCTCACCGAAGCCCAAATCGACGCTTTCGAAGCTGCAAACCCCGGCATCGTTATCAATGCTACAGTAAGCGGTGCTACTGAAAAAGACGCTGCAACTCAAGTTATTGCTGACGTTGAGTCCGCTCCCGACATCTATTGCTTCGCCCAAGACCAATTGGCAAGATTGGTTCAAGCCGGCGCTCTCGCTGAAATCGGTGGTGCTTACAAGACCGAAATCGCTAACAACAACGACGCCGGTGCTGTAAAGGCTGGTCAAGTTGGTGACAAGCAATACGCTTATCCTCTTACTTCCGACAACGGATATTTTATGTACTATGACAAGAGCGTTCTCTCTGAAGAAGACGTTAAGACCTTGGAAGGCATCATCGCTGTTTGCGAAGCTGAAAAGAAATTCTTCAACTTCGAACTTCAAAACAACGCTTGGTACTCTGCATCCTTCTTCTTCGCTACCGGTTGCGAATCTCAATGGTCCACAAACAGCGATGGCGAATTCGACGGTGTATACGATACCTGGAACAGTGACGCCGGTGTTGCAGCCCTCAAGGGTATGCAAAAACTCCTCAAGAGCACTTGCTATCAATCCACTTCCGACGCATTCGACGGCGCAGCTGCAGTTGTAACCGGTTCTTGGAACAGTGGCGCTGCTGCAACCGCATACGGTGCAAACCTTGGCGCAACCAAGTTGCCCACCTTCTCCGTAGATGGAAAAACTTACCAACTCGGCTCTTTCACCGGTAACAAAATGATGGGTGTTAAGCCTCAAACCGACGTTCAGAGAGCTGTCGTTCTCCAAAAACTCGCTTCCTTCCTCGCAGGCGAAGATTGCCAAAAGGCTCGTTTCGAACAATTCGGTTGGGGTCCTTCTAACAAGAACCTCCAAGCTTCCGACGCTGTTCAATCCGACATCACTCAATCCGCTTTCGCTGCACAAGCTGAATTCGGTGTCCCTCAAGGAAACATCCACGGTGACTGGTGGTCCCTCGCTGCTACCCTCTCTGACGTTGCTAAGGTTGCTACTACCGACGCTGAATTGAAGGACGCTTTGCAAACTTACCAAGACGAAATCAACCTCCGCGCTGATCCTAACTGGGTTCCTCCGGAAGTATGGGGCGTTTGTGGTACTGTAACTGGTTGGGCAAACGGTGCTGACATTGCTATGGAAAGACAAGAAGATGGTTCTTACGTGACCGTTAAACCCATCACTTTCGTAGTTGACGATGCTTTCAAAGTTCGTCAAAACGGAACTTGGGGCGTTGCATTTGGTAACAACACCGACAATGCTGATCCCGATAACGGCAACAGAGGAAACTACGTTATAGAAACTGCTGGTGACTTCTACGTTAAAATCGTTTTCACCATTGAAGGTGAAGCAAGAACCGCTGTTATTTCCCTCGTACCCGCTGAATAATTAACTTAATAAAATAAGGACCGTGCCAAACTTTTGACACGGTCCTTACCTTTATTTTTTCCTCTTGGAGAGTGGATGATTGCATCCACAAGTATTTTTATGAAACAATTAAACACTCTTGAATTTTTGAAATTAAACAAATTTCAAAGGTTGATTTATCTTTTTGTTTCTTACATAGTTTCAATTCCCACCCGTTTTGTAGAATTATGTAAAAAGATTGGCAAAAAGTTCGTCGCCTTTGGTTTGTTTTTAAAGGATGACTTTATTGATTTGATCAACACCTTCAAAAAGGGTAGTTGGTCCACCAGAGTTTCCTTTTTTATAATGGGATTTGGCAACTTTGCCCACAAACAAATTTTACGCGGTTGTCTTTTCTTCCTTTTTGAAGCTGCATTTATCGTCTATATGGTTTTGTCAGGGGGTCATTGGCTTTCTCAGTTTGGCACCTTGGGTACCGTAAACGGCGGTCAGGTTATGATTCCCGAACTTGGCGTAACTACTCAAATAATCGGCGATCATTCCTTTAAAATTTTGCTTTACGGATTGATTACCATTCTCTTTATGGTTGCCCTTGTTTACACCTGGCGTTTGCAAATCAGACAATGCCGTATCTGTGACGAAATTACCGCACAGGGCAAAAAGGTAAAAAGCGGAAAGGACGACTTGAAGTCAATGCTTGACGATCAATTCCACAAAACCCTTCTTGCTTTGCCTGTTACCGGTATCGTTATGTTTACCGTATTGCCCATCATCTTTATGATTTTGGTTGCATTTACAAACTACGATGCTTTGCACCCCGGCAACGGATATGGCAACGTTTTCAACTGGGTTGGACTTGACAACTTCAATCAACTCGTTGACTTTGGCTCTACTGGATTGGGTCTCGCCTTTGGCGAAGTTCTTTCTTGGACTTTAATTTGGTCACTGTTTGCAACTTTCAGCAACTATTTCCTTGGTATGGCAGTTGCAATTATGATAAATAAAAAGGGTATCAAAATCAAAAAGTTCTGGCGTACCGTTTTGGTTATGACCATCGCTATTCCCCAGTTCGTTTCCCTTATCTACGTTTCTCACATGTTTGACCCCAGCGGTTTGGTAAACACCCTTTTGATGGATTGGGGCATCATCGACAACGCTATAAGATTCTGGGAAAGTCAAAACATTGCTCGCGCAATGATTATTATCATAAACATTTGGATTGGTATTCCTTACCTTATGTTGATCGCAACGGGTATTTTGATGAACATTCCTCAAGACTTGTACGAATCCGCAAAAATCGACGGCGCAAACGTTTGGCAACAATACACCAAAATTACTTTGCCCTATATGCTTTTCGTTACAGGT
>JAEDHM010000134.1 GCA_016296985.1 Clostridia bacterium | reverse complement strand
AAAAAAAACCGTAACGGCAAAAGAGGAGGGGAGGGACCGTTACGGCAAAAAAACCGAGATTTATTGTTGCTTTTCACGATTTTATAGTAAGGGGTAAACCTTAACAAAATATTAAAAACGAAAAGTTTTTTGAAAAATCCTAAAATCTTTTTTGTACACAAAGAAAAAACGCAATTTCTTGCGTTTTCCTCTTTATTTTTCCCCCTTTTCCTCAGGACCGTTTATCCAAAAGTCCACCGCCCTTCCAATCCAACCGTCCACATCGGTACCCTTGCCGATGCCTACGCCGTGGTTGACTTTTCGCACACCTTCGTAAAAATAAGGTACTTTATACCGTTCAAGAGCCTCGGCGATCTTATCTCCGTTTAAGGTTTTCGGAGTGATTATATCAAACGCGCCCTGCATCATATAAACGTTAGGATAGCCCTCGCCTATCGCCAAGTCAAGGCGCATGGTGTCTTTCAACGCTTTGTGATCTTCGCCCAAAAAGGCTTTACGACCATTTCCACCCAAAACCAAGGCGAAAATATCATAAGCGAAATTGTAGTTATAAGCCTCGGTATTCGCCCAAGGATAGCCCAAGATTATAGTGGAAGGCTTTGTTACGTTTGCATAGTTTTTATAGCCCAAACCGTCGCTACCGAAAAGACCGACCAAGTTACCACCTGCGGAAAAACCGCACAAAGCGTAGTCCTCTTTTACCACGTTGAAGGTATCGGCGTTGTTATTTATATAGGTTATCGCACGCGCGAGGTCATCAAGAGGCGCATACTTCGAGCAATGCTCCCCAACCCTGTACTTAAGCACGAAAGCGGTATAGCCCTTTTCATTGACGGCGTTCGCCACGGGAAAACCTTCGTTATCCACGGCGCAGTCAGTATAGCCACCGCCGGGGCAAATCAAAAGGTATTTATCCTTAACACCGCTTTTGTTGGGGAAATAGTAAAGTTCTACACTTCCCAAGGCAGGATTTTCAGCAATCTCCTCTTGGGTATAAATGGAATAAAAGCGTTGAATACCGCTTGAAACCAACTCTTCGTATCTCGCTTTACCGCCCTCGGCGTCAACGGCAGACTTTTGTTGAACGCTAAGCTGTATCAACAAACCGCCAAAAACTCCAAGGCACAAAAGCACGTACAAACCAACGTAAACGGACATAACGATTATAATCAAAAGCGTAAACTTTTTTCTTTCCGCCCTCTCTTTTTTCGAAACCTCTCTTCCTTTTGCCATATACCTATCCTATCCTTTTGATGATATTCCCTTCTCTATCTCGTATAACGCCCTTTACTTCTTCGCCGTGAGAAAACTCTCCCTCAAAACAATCGCCGGTGGGAAAAGTATATTTGCCCATACCGTGATATTTGCCTTTTAGGTAACCGCCCTCGTAAACCGCACCGCTTTCCCAAGATTGAATACCCATGCCGGTACGCTCGTCGTCAAACCACTCGCCTTCATAAACGGACCCTGCCGAAGGACCGCTTTTCCACACGTAACGACCAATTCCGTGTTTCAATCCGTTTTTCCAATCGCCGTCGTAAAAGGTACCGTCGGGCCAAGTGTGTCTGCCTCGTCCGTGCATTGTACCGTTTACAAAATCACCTTCGTAAAAGCTACCGTCGGGCCAAACCTCTTTTCCTATGCCCGTTATTTCGCCATGGACAAAGTCGCCCTCGTAAAAGGTGCCGTCGGGTTTTACAATCTTGCCTTTACCGTGCTTAAGGTCTTCCGCAAAGTCCCCTTCATACACGCTACCGTCAATGGAAAGCATACGCCCTTTGCCTTGAAAGAAGTTATTTACAAAATCACCTTGGTAAAAACCCCCGTTAGACCAAGTAAATTTCCCCTTGCCTTCCATTCTGTCCTCGACAAAATCCCCTTCGTAAACGTTACCGCCCGGCCAAGTGTTTCTACCTTTACCCGTCCGCAAGCCATCTACAAAGTCGCCTTCATAAACTCGTCCGTCCGCCCACGTGTATTTACCCTTTCCATGGGGCTTGCCGTCTACAAAGTCCCCTTCTACGCAGTCGCCGTCAAGCCAAACGACTTTTCCTTTGCCCTGCATTTTGCCATGCACAAAGTCGCCCTCGTAAAAATCCCCGTCGAGCCAAGTATATTTGCCTTTTCCGTGGGGCTCACCGTCAAGCCATTCACCTTCGTAAACGTCCCCGTCGGGATATATCTCTTTTCTTATTTCCATAACTTCCCCCTAATCCTAGCCTATCCTTTTGATTATTTTGCCGTTTTTATTACGCAATACGCCCTTAACCTTTTCGTCGTTTTTCCACTCGCCCTCGAAAACGTTACCGTCGGCCCAAGTATATTTACCTTTTCCGTGCAATTTACTGTTTACCCAGTCGCCTTCATAAATATCGCCGTTTGCCCAAGTAAATTTCCCCTTGCCTTCCATTCTATTCTCGACAAAATCGCCCTCGAAAACGCTACCGTCGGCATAGATATATTTACCCTTGCCGGTGCGTTGATCGTTTACCCAGTCGCCTTCGTAAAAATCTCCGTTAGACCAAGTATATTTGCCTTTGCCGTGAGGTTTGCCGTCCTTCATTTGACCAACGTATACGTCGCCGTTGCTGTAATTTTGAGTAACAACTTTTCCTTCACCGCTTATCCTTTTTGTTGCAGGAGCTTTAGGCTTTGAAGTTGTCTTTTGAGTGGGAAATAAAATTTCCTCTATTCTGCCGTATAGACGGGGAAAATGATCAGAAGGTTTTCCAGCTGTTGCATCAAGCCATTGTACCATACCAAGGTGATATTCCATAGATTCACGCAAAACCACGTCGGAAATGCGGAAAGGGATTATGGAAAGTTTGTTGTTTACCGCGCAATAGACCTCTTTTAAGACGTCGTCGGACGCATTGGAGTTGTGAGATAAGACGAGGAGGAAAATTTCGCTCTCCCTTATGGCGTGAACGATACTTTCGGCATAGTCCATACCCAAGATGATATTTCTCTTGTCCAACCAACAAGAAATACCCTTGCTTTCTAAATATTCCAAAATACTCTCGGCAACAACCGAATCTTTTCTGCTATAACTTATAAAAACCTTATGCGCCATAGTAAACCTTCTTAAAGTAATATAGTTATTATAATAAATAGGATATAAAATTGTCAATGAGGGAAAATGATATGAAAAAGAGTAAAAACTAAAGCAATTTACAGCGATTTTCTCTCAAAAATCCCTTGAAATTGGAAGAAACATAGGGTTAGGAAAAGGCAT
>JAEDHM010000133.1 GCA_016296985.1 Clostridia bacterium | reverse complement strand
GTCGAGAGAAACCGAATAAAAAGGGGCGAATTGAAAAGAGACTTGATGGATACGGACTGATTGTCATGTTGAAGTTAACAGAGATATTAATGTAATTTAATAAAAGAGGTTGCGTTAAAAATTTTTACGCAACCTCTTTTTTTATACATTACGGAGTAATGGTATATCATCACGCAACTAGTTTGCATGCATATCATCAAAAAGAGCGATTTTTTCGCTCTTTTTTGCATATCATCACGCTTTTGCGTGTATTTAAACTCCGTAATGATGAAATACAATGCTTTGCATTGATGATATACAGTCACTTCATGTCTGATGATATACACTTTCTGCGAAAGTGATTAAAGTTATCAAGCCTTTTTCTTTTTATCCGTAAAAATATAAATCGTTCACTTTATACACCTTTCGTCTTATGTGGTATCGTTCAATTTTTGATTTGCTAAATAAACGACTTGCTTTTGTTTAGTTTTTATTTTAAAATAAACTCATTGATAAATAAGAGCCCGCGTAACCTTTTTTTGGCAAATACGCAGAAAGGAAATTGTGTATGAATACCGAAACTAAAATCAGAGAATTCCTTTTAGGAAATATCGATATAGTCACCTTCCGCCAAGAATATGATACCAATAACGATATCAATGACTTTTTGCAAAACATTGTAGATACTCGTATTTCATCTGGTACAGGATTCATTGAAACTCCCCGAAACTTTGACGGTAAAATCACATTTTCACACCGTTATCTCCATTGTTTTGCTCAGCCTGACCTTTATCCTGGGTATGTATATGGCGATGATTCTTTTATTTCTGTGCGCAATTTTCTTACAAAAGAATGGCGGATGCTGACACATAATGTAAAAACCGCTAGCGGTGCCTGGAAATTCTATGATGGTGTTTTTGATATTTTTTACCAGTTTGACCCTACACTTGAATATCGCGGGCAAAAGTATGAAGAGGCATATTGTTATGCATTAGATGTAATTCCAGAGTATCTAAGCGGCGGTCAAGCAGAAATATATATCCAAGAACATATCATTCCTATTTTTCCAGATACAATGTCCAAAACGCGTCGAATCAAGGAAACTAAGGCTCGTATTCGTCAAGAGTTCAAATCTGAAAAGGGATATCCTTGTTGGGTGCAGTCGTCCGAGTGGCCTATTGGATTAGACGGAAAGCCTATGACCTATGTAAAGAAAGGTAAACGCGTTGGTTCTAAGTATAGTTGGATATTCCGAGATGAAAGCACAGGCGAGCTTACTACAGTAGAACAGTACGATTAATCAAATAGATATAATTCCCATTACTACTTGTAGTCAAATTCCAATTTATCAAACAAAAATAGGTGCAAACCTTTATAGGAAAATGCACCCATAATTCTAAATTTTGCACCTATTGTAAAATGGTATCAAAATTTTAGATTGCTCACAAATAATGAAAAAAAGATTTAATAATATTTAAATAAATTAGAAGTTATAGAGAAAATTGAGGTGTTGATATGTTTTATATAAAAGCGAAAGCAACCAAGCTGATAGATGATTCAGGTTATCCTGAATTCGTATTATGTGAATTTAATGACTATAAAGGGAAGAAACATGAATTTATTGAAAAGTGGCCTGTAGTTTCTAATGAAGAGTTTACAAACCAGTTTCCAACAAATTGTATTATAGGTTGTAAATTTTTAAAAGAAAATATAGAATCATACATGGTAAGCACTTTAGAACCTTGGGATATAGAATCACAAGAGGGTTTATGTGAGTTTGAAATAAGTAAAAATTTATTAATAAATATGTAGATAAATTCCTATTTATCGTGTGGTTTCATTATTAAACGATTTGTTAAAGTTGTATTAATAGTGTCGTACCTTGCTAAAGTGAAAGAACGACTTTGATACTATATGTCAAAGTTTCTTATACAAAAAAACGACAAGCATGCGCTTGTCGTTTTTATTTCAACAAAAGTTCCATACCGATTTTTTGAGGTACAAGCCCTTGTGCTTGATAGAACCTTAGGGCGGTAGGGTTGCAAGTCCAAACGTTTAGGGTTAAGTTATAGCATCCGCTTTCTTTCGCAAGATTCACTGCAGAATCAAAAAGTTCCTCACCAATATGCTTTTCCCTCATTTCTTGATCAACACACAAGTCGTCGACGTAAAGTGTTTTGATATTCGTAAAAACGCTGTCGTCAAGGTGTTGTTGAAAGATACAAAAGCAATAGCCCCAAACTTTGTCTTCCTCATCAACGTACACGAGGATAGGGCGGTTTTCATCAATCAAAAGTTGTTTCAACTCATCTTCCGAGTATTTTCTTCCCACCTTGAAAATATCAGGTCTGCCCTTGTGGTGCACAAGACAAACTTGACACAACAAATCGCAAATTTTCGGTATATCTTTTTCTTCAGCTTTTCTAATCATATCAAAATTTAACGTTATAAAAGATTGATCAAAAGTTCAAGGTCTTCATTCGTTGTGGACCAACTTGTTGCAAAGCGAATGACGGTGTGATTTTCGTCATATTTTTCCCATACGTCAAAGCATACTTTTTCGCTCAGTTTTTCCATAAACCCGTTTTCTAAAATCACGAATATTTGGTTTGTTACGGTAGGAATAAAAAGTTTATATCCCTTTTTATCTAGGGCAAACCTCAACTTGTCCGCCATTTTAATTGCGTGTTCACTAATTTTGAAATAAAGATTATTTGAAAACAAGGTATCAAACTGAATCCCTAACAAACGACCTTTTGAAACCAAAGCGCCCCTTTGTTTGATATGGGTGAAAAAGTTCTTAGGCGCGCCATTGGGGAAAACGATAGCCTCGCCACACAAAGCGCCCACCTTAGTACCGCCGATATAAAAAACGTCGGTAAGAGTTGCAATATCTTCAAGTGTCATATCTTCGGTAGATGCCAAACCGTATCCAAGTCTTGCGCCGTCAAGGAAAAGGGGAATACCGTATTCTTGACAAAGGTTGTGCAATTCTTCCAATTCCTTTTTACTGTAAAGAGTGCCGTATTCGGTAGGGTACGAGATATAGACCATACCGGGGATAGTCATATGTGTATAGGTCCTATCCTTATAAAAATCTTCAAGGAATTTACGCAAAGTATTTGCCTGAATTTTTCCCTCAACGCCTTCAACCGTCAAAACTTTATGTCCAGTTCCTTCAATTGCGCCGGCTTCATGAACGTTTATATGACCGGTATGAGCGGATATAACCCCTTCAAAGGGTTTTAGCAAAGAGGAAATTACAGTAAGATTGGTTTGAGTACCACCAACCAAAAAG
>JAEDHM010000022.1 GCA_016296985.1 Clostridia bacterium | reverse complement strand
TAACAAAGGTTATTGCCGAATAAAGGGATACGATTTTTCCCTCGGAAAAACCCTTCATTTGCAAGTGATGGTGTAAAGGAGCCATTAGAAATATCCTTTTCCCACCGCTTAGTTTGAAGTATACTACCTGCATAATTACTGTTATGCAAGAAACAACGTACATTATGCCAACAAGCAAAAGTAAAAGAAGGTTTTTGCTGAAAATAGAAACTGATGCAAGCGCTCCCCCTAAAGCAAGGGATCCGGTGTCCCCCATAAATATATCCGCAGGGTTTGTGTTGACGAATAGGAATACCAAAAGTCCGCCTATCAACGCTGAAATAAAGACCAAAAGACTGTTATATTCTTTTGCAAGAGCTATCTCGCCTAAAAATTCGGCATTGGAGATATATACAATCATTATGATTGCAAACGTCAAAAATGAATAAAGGCCCGTACTCGTTGCAAGACCGTCAAGACCGTCGGTCAAATTTACCGCATTGGTAGTAGCGAGATATACGAAAAGGTACAAAAATGGGGCAAAAAGTTTTAAATTCACCTTTATTGAGGTGAAAGGAATTATCAATTCGCTCCCTACGTATGGGTTTTTGTAACAATAGATTGAAGCGAGAATTGCTATCACAAGTTGGGCGAAAAGCTTTTGCCATGCCTTCAATCCTTCGTTTTTCTTCAGTTTGATTTTTAAAAAATCGTCTAGAGCGCCGATTAGGGCGTAGGCAACCGTTATTAACGTTGTTGCAATTCCCATAGACAACCCTTTACCGCCAAAAATACAAGTGGTTATAAGCGTAGGTAAAATGAATATCAATCCGCCCATAGTTGGCGTGCCTGCTTTCTTTTTATGTAATTCAACGTATTGCAAAATGGGCTGTTTTGCCTTAATCCTTTTCATTAAAGCGGTGATTGGAAAAGCAAATAAAGCGGATAACGCGAAAGAGAAAAGACATACGGTTAAAACGGTAACAAGTTTCATAGACTACCCCCGTTTAACTTTTTTACGATATCGTAATCACTGAAAGGTTGTTTTTCTCCTTTTACCTCGATATAGTTTTCACTTCCCTTTCCTGCTATTAACAAAGTATCCCCTTTGCTTGCCCCTTGAAAGGCTTGGGTTATTGCTTCGGTTCTATCAAGGACAATTGAATAATTGACTTCTTCTTGCAAAACACCTGCTTCAATGCCATGGGCAATCTCCTCAGGTTCTTCATCACGCGGGTTATCGTTTGTTATGACGAGATAATCGGAAAGCCGAGATGCGATTTCTCCCATTGCTTTTCTTTTTTCCTTATCTCGATTTCCTCCACACCCAAAAACTGTAATAAGCTTCCCCTTTGTGATACTACGCGCGGTTTGTAAAGTTTTCTCAAGCCCATCAGGAGTGTGAGCGTAGTCTATAATCACCTTTACCCCTTTTTGAGTGGTAAAAAGATTGAACCGTCCGGGAATGGGGCGAGCGTTGTCAAAGACTGCCAAAATACTTGATAATTCTATGCCGAAATATCCTGCGACAACGCAAACGGCTAGCATATTGTAAACGTTAAATTTGCCGAAGTATCCGCTGTTTACTCGCTTAACTATGTCATACATATTGACGATAAAAGAGGTGCCGTTTTCGTGATAGTTTATATCAATAGCAAAGACGTCGCCCGGGGTTTCGATTCCGTAAGTAAGAAAGGGACAATTGCAGTCTTTTGATATTTCCCTTCCCAGTTTGTCGTCGGTATTGAGGACTGCAAGATTGGTGTTTGCAATGGAAAACCAACTTTTTTTGATCTCGGAATATTCCCTAAACGACTTGAAGAAATCAAGATGATCGGGAGTGCAATTTGTGAAAATCGTCGCCTTAAACCTTACGCCTGCAAGTTTATTCCAGTATATTGCATGGGCGGAAATTTCCATGAAAAGATATTCCACCTTTTTCTCCACCATTTGGGCAAGTAAGGGGAAAAATACGTCAGGGTCGGGAGTTGTTAAAATAGAGGGACTTCGCACACCGCATATTTCATATTCAACGGTTGTGAGCATAGCGGTTTTCTTCCCTGCTAAACGAAAAATTCGGTTGAGCAAATAGCAACATGAAGTTTTTCCGTTTGTGCCAACCACTCCAATAATTTTCAATTTATCTTGAGGATTGCCATAAATCGAGGCGGTAATTACCGCATAGGCAATTCGAGCGTTTTTTACGATAATTTGCGGAAGATTTACGCTTAGTTTTTCCTCGGTTACCACTCCGCAAATTTTATCTTGGATTTCGGGGATATAGTCTGCACCGTTTACCTTTCCTTTCAAGCAAATAAACAAATCGCCCTCTTTTACCTTTCTACTGTCGGCGCAAACTCCCTTTATTTCTCTATCAAACTCTCCGATAATTTCTTTATAATCAAGTCTTCTGACGACATCTTTAAATTCCATACTTTCCCCCTTTTTATTAGTGGCTACATTGTAGCACTAATAAAGAGGGGGAATTACACTGCTTGCAAAAGAAGCTTTTAATCGTCAGTATCGGACATTTTTATATACGCAATAGCATTTTTATCACATATCGTATTGGGATATGGAAATTGATCCACGACAACGCCTCTTTCCCCTTCCAACTCGAAAAGCATCTCTTTGTTTCTCAACTCTTTTACCGCTTCACCTAAAGTTAGCCCTGTTAAATCGGGCATATAAAACTTTTCAGCTACCTCATAAGGCTCGGTAGGAAGAATTTGCTTGTACGAAAAAATCTTGCTAAAAATTTCGCCAACGTAAGGCGCTGCGACTAAACTTCCGTAATATAAATAGCCTTTCGGTTCGTCAACGGTAAATAAAACTACGTATTCGGGGTCTTCTACGGTAGAAAACCCAATAAAAGAAGAAAGATATTTTCCTTGAGCTATGTGGCCGTTTTCGTATTTTTGCGCCGTTCCCGTTTTTCCGCCTATGGAATAACCGACTACGCCTGCGTGTTTTCCGCTCCCCTTTGAAACAACGGATTTCAGCAGTTTTCGTACTCTCTCTGAAGTTTCCTCTGAAATTATCCTATCCCCCACGGTTTGAGGCATTTTGTATACCTCTTTGCCGTCTTTATCCAAAATTGCGGTGGCAAGACGAGGATTTACAAGTCGTCCGCCGTTTACGATCGAAGAAACACTTCTGATTAACCCCAAAGGGGTTATGGCTATTGCCTGCCCAAAGCCAATACGCGCTAGGTCAACGGTTTTAACTAAATCTTGCTTCAACAAAATACCTGAAGTTTCGCCGTTTAGGTCTATTCCCGTTTTTGAAGTAAGCCCCAATGCCTTGTAATAAGAATACAGTTTTTCAACGCCAACCCGTTGCGCTAAATCCATAAATACGCAGTTACAGCTGTTGCATACCCCCTCTTCAAGAGTTTGCGTGCCGTGGCCTATGGACTTCCAACATTTTATCCTTTGACCGTCAACCATACGGAATCCGGGACAAAAAAAGGTGTCGCTTTCCTTTGTTTTGCCCTCGTTTATGGCAATTGCCAAAGTGAGTATTTTGAAGGTTGATCCCGGTTCGAAAACCGTACTGATAGGGATTATGGTAGATTTTGCCATAAGTTGACTTACGTCATCCCTCGGCAAATTGTTTAAATCAAAGGACGGCGCTTGGGCTATGGCTGATATTCCACCGGTTTTTGCGTTCATGATCAAGCAGGTTGATGATTTTGCGCTATACTTTTCAACCGCGGATTTTACTGCCGTTTCGGCGATTTGTTGGATATGCTCGTCGATGGATAAAAAGAGATTAAAACCGTCAATTGACGGTATATAGGTAGTTTGAGAATTTAATTCTCTTCCAATAAGGTCTGTTTGCGTCAGTTCGTAACCATTTGTCCCCGTAAGGTATTGGTTGTAGTAGAGTTCAAGCCCCGTTTGTCCTTGAGTATCCACGTTTGTAAAACCTAATACCGCGGATAAAAAGTCGCCGTAGGGATAAAACCTTTGAGTATCTGCAGAAAAATATATCCCCTTTGCTCCCGAACTTTTAATTTTTAGCATTGTCTCTTTGTCTATGTTTCTTGCAATCTTTACCTCGGATACACCTTTTTTGCTTATTTTTTCATACACCTTGTCGTATTCAAGCCCCACAACTTCAGAAATTACCCTTGCGACCTCGCCAAAGTCCTTGACCGATGCTCGCCTTACGAACAAAGTATACGTCGTAGTCGTACCAGCAAGCAAAGTTCCGTTTGCGGAATATACCTTTCCCCGTGTCGCTACAATGGGAACGTCTCTCGTCCATTGATCCAATGCTTTCGCTTGCAGGTCAACGCCGTCGATAATTTGGATATAAAATAGTTTTCCTAAAACCGCTACAAAAATAAAGGTTATTAACAATCCAATTGCTAATAACCTTTTCTTAGTTGAAATTTGAGATATAAATTGCAATTTATTAACCCCCGAAAGCATTACTTAGGAAATCGCAAACTTTGTCGAACCAGTTTGATTCTTCCTTTGTGCCTTGGGACGTTGCATCGCTTGTAATTTCGATTATGCCTTGGTCGGTTACGATTTTGTTTATCGTGCCTACGTAATTTTGGCGAGCGTCTTCAGCGCTTGCAACGATATCTTTTCCACCGCTTACCACTCCTCCATTATTAATATTCACCGAGGAATCGGAAATAGTACCTTTTCCTAAAGAATCGGGGATTTTAAACAAGGTTTCGCTTCCTTCCCAACCTGTACCGGGTACTGCGCCCATGATAAGTGTGATTACCGCTACGAACAAAATTGCGTAAAGAGTAACGAAAGGAATCATCTTTTTGTTGAATATCTTGTTTTTGAAGGTAAATCTTTCCTTCTTTTCTTGAGATGCGGTATGAATAGTTAAGGTAGTTTCTTCTTTTGCTACCTCTTTTACTTCTTCCTTTTCGTGGGTTTCGCTTTCCGCCAAAACAACGGTTTCAGTTGTAGGCTCTTCGCTTGCACCAGTTTCGGGAGCGGTTTCGGTGTGACAACCGTGATAGAGAAGTGTCAAGAGAACGTCTTTTTGCTCAGTTGCAACGGTTTCGCTCATTCTCTCGTAATCCAAATCACTGGAACAACGAGCGAGATATGCCAAAACTTCGCTATCTTCGGTTTCGAATGTTATAGGTTCTCTCTTCAATTCTGCGTTCATAATTTCACTCCTGTTTTCAGATCAATTTTTCCGCTATCCTAAGTTTCGCACTTTCCGACCTTTTGTTTTCCGCCAACTCTTCTTTTGAAGGAAGGATTGGTTTTTTTGTTATACATTTTACTTCTTTAACCTTGTTACAAGTACATATCGGACTTTGAGGGGGGCAAATGCAATCAAGTTCGGCATATCTCATTGCTTGCTTTACCGCCCTGTCTTCCAGTGAATGGAAGGTTATGATACAAAGTCTTCCGCCCTTGTTTAGTCTGTCGATTGCCGACAAGACGCTTTCGTACAAACCTGCAAGTTCACCGTTTACCTCAATCCTTATGGCTTGAAAACTTCGTCTTGCGGGATGACCACCTTTAAACCTTTCCTTTGGGGGGATGCTTTTTTCAATTATCTCCGCAAGGCGCGAGGTGGTGGTGATTGGGCTTTGCTGTCTTTCTTTTACGATATTTTGAGCAATTTTTCTCGCATATCTTTCCTCGCCGTATCTAAATAGGATATCGGCGATTTCCCCTTCTTCGTACTCGTTGACTACGTTTTTTGCGGTCAGCGGAGCCGTAAGGTCCATTCGCATGTCAAGTTCGCCATCGTTACGGTAGGAAAAGCCACGCTCGGGATTGTCTATTTGATAGGAAGAAACACCTAGGTCCATAAGTATTCCGTCCACTTTCGGCAAGGTGGGTATAACCTCTTTAAAATCGCTGTGTATAAACTCGACGTTGTATCCTTCAAGGCGTTGACGACCTACGTTTAGGGCATCGGTGTCTTTGTCAACGGCAATCAACTTGCCTGTGGTCAATCTTTTTGCGATTTCTTTACTGTGTCCACTTCCGCCCAAAGTCAAGTCGGCGTAAACGCCGTCAGGTTTTATATTAAGTCCCTCGATTGCCTCGGACAACATAACGGAGTAGTGTTTGAATTCCATATCTTACCCCTTTACGTCAAGGCGACGAGTGGATTTGTAGAGGTTGCGCTGAGCGTACTTGTCGGCATCCCAAATTTCCATACGATCAACGACACCTAAAATTACAACGTTGGGACCAAGCCCCACCTCTTCACGTAATTCTACGGGAATTTGGAAACGACCTTGACTGTCGTGTCCCAAAGGACGCATCTTACTGAAAAGTTCGCGGATGGTGTCTTGCTTTTCGTAGTCGGTTACGTCAACGTTTGAAAACCTGTCGAAAAGTTGATCCATATAGCTTTCGGTATACACGTTTAGAAATTCGCCCGAGCCGATGCCAATCATAAGCTCGTCAGGATTTCCCAACAAACGCAACATAGACGGGGGCAGTCTTAACCTACCCTTGTTGTCCATCTGATATTTGTATTCGCCGGTCAATCTTCCGCTCATAGCCACTCCGTTTTGTGTAAAATATGAGTTTTACTCATTATCGTGACCATATTGTACCACTTTCATCCACTTGTGTCAATAACTAAATCCATTTTCTTCCACTTTTGTCCACTTTTATCCACTTATCCACAAAGTTTTCCACAATGATTTTGCATAAATGGGGATAAAAATCGCATGTTTTGTGGTTAAAAAGTTAAATGGGCACAATTTTTTTCAAATCTTTAGAAATATCAGCTCATTTTATTAAGAAAAATTAATAATTGTAAAATAAAAAAAGATAGCAAATTTGCTACCTTTTCAAAGTTTTTTCAAAATTTTCTAGTCCTTGTAGATTTTAATCAGATTGTTTCCAACCAAATCGCAAGAGGTGAGATAGTAGGGAATACCGTCGATATGGGTTACTATTCTCGCCCAAGAATCTTTGCCGTGTAAATGGCCGTAAACTACCGCATCGGGTTTGTACTTGTTGATCAACTGAATAAAGCCGGTATCGTGATTGTGTACGTCCATTGGTGGGTAGTGCATCATAAGGGTTGCCCTATCCCCTTCCTTTCTTTCTTTATCCATTGCTTGAAGGGAAAGTTCAAGACGAATAAGCTCGCGATTGTAAATTTTCTTATCCTCTTGCGAACTGTTTTCACCAGCAATGCTCCATCCCCTTGTACCGCAAACAAGGTCTTTCCCAAGACGAATACAGTTGTTTTGCAAGGCGTAGACGCCTTGAGGTAAAGCGGCAGAGAGTTTTGCGTAAGAATTCCACCAATAATCGTGATTGCCTCGGATTATTACCTTGTTCCCATCAAGATCGGAAAAAAAATCTTTTACGTCGTCAATTGCATCTTCCAAATTGATTGCCCAAGAAGTATCCCCTGCCAAAAGAACGATATCATCCTTTGTTACCGTTTGTTTCCAGTTGGCTTTTATGGTCTCAACGTAGCCATGCCAATTTCCGCCAAAAACGTCCATAGGCTTGTCTCCACGCAAAGAAAGGTGTAAATCTGAAATTGCGTATATCATATTATGATAATAGCATAACCGTAATTAAAAAGCAATCAAGGAAAAGTCTTTACTGCAATATAAAAGGGCAATTTGCATTGCCCCTTTTTTTAGCATCTGCGATCAGGTGGGAAAAGCGGTAAATCGAAAAATCCCTCGCATACTTCCTGTTGAAACTCTTGACAAGGGGGAATAAAGCAATATCCGTAGGAAGGAACAAGTAACTCGACTTCGGAAACAACCTTCATAATGACTGTTACGCAAATTGTAACCGAGAAGGTTGCATCACTTACGTAGTTTCCTACCGTGCTTACCGCGCTGACTACCGCTTCGATCTCATAGGGCATTACCGAAGCTTGAGGAATATTCATCAATACGTCCTTTGTAATGACGATTGAGGTTGTACCCGAAGCCGTGATACCCGTTGCATCGGTAAATAAAACTTCCATAGGAATTGTAACCGTGCACTGCACCCTTGAGCAACCTTGACGGTCCGCCACGGGTATTATGATAAGATTGCTGATTTCTCCACGGGTTGTGGTGTTACGCGCGCTTATGTAGGTAAAAGGTGTTGCCACGTCAGTGGGGACGGTGGACGTCAAAGCAAGAGTTTGCCCTGTAATTGTCTCCTGCTTTACGCAGGCATCAAACACCTTTTTCACTTGAATACACACCCTATCGCATAATCCTGACATAGGATTTCCGTTTATGGGTCCCGGCATTCTGTCCGGTCTTACGTTGTTGGAAAATGGCATAAATCTACCTCCTTATATTCTAATTCAGTATATGAAGAAGGTGGGAAAATTGTCCGTTAATTAGAATTTTATAATTTCCCATTGCCTTATAACCTTTTATAGTCTTCCCTTTACGGAAAGCAAAATTTCTTCAAGTCAAACAAAAAGAAGCGTTTGCACGCTTCTTTTTTCTATGACAAATTTTTATCTTAATTGTTGAGGACTTGTTCAATTCTCGTCATAATTTCGGCTTTTCCACTTTTGTTTAAAGAGGATGAAACGTAGATGTTTGAAGGAGTCAGATGCAAAGCATCTGCAATCGCTTTTCTTTGCCTTGCGGTTTCTGCCCTTGAAAGTTTGTCGGCCTTAGTTGCGATTATCGAGAAAGGCACGTTGTAATGATAGAGATAATTTATCATTTGTTCATCCAAGGCGGTGGGATCGTGGCGAATATCAACCAAAACGAAAACGTGTTTTAATCCTTTAGATTCTAACAAATAACTTTCGATAAGGGTTGCCCATTTTTCCTTTTCCGCATCGGAAACACGAGCATAGCCGTAACCGGGCAAGTCAACCAAGTAAAATTGACCGTCATTGATTGAAAAATAGTTTATAAGCCTTGTTCTACCCGGCTCTTTTGACGTGCGAGCAAGTTTGCCGTGGTTGGTTAAAAAGTTGATAAGAGAAGATTTACCAACGTTTGACCTACCTACAACGGCAATTTCGGTTAGACCTTCGGGGAAATTGTTGCTTCCTACCGAAGTTTTAAATTCAGCTTTTGTTATTTCCATAATTTATACCAACATTTGGTCCAATACTTCACGGATATCCGTAACGAAAATTGCGTTTACCTTGCTCTTTATAGTTTCGGGTAAATCCATAAAGTCGACCTTGTTTCCAATGGGTAATAATACCGTGTTTATACCCGCGCGCAAAGCTCCAAGACATTTTTCTTTTACACCGCCGATAGGCAAAACTCTACCCCACAAGGTGATTTCACCTGTTAAAGCCTTGTCGTTTACAACCTTTCTTCCCGTGAAAGCGGACAATATTACGGTAGTCAATGCAATACCTGCGGAAGGACCGTCTTTGGGCACTGCTCCCTCGGGCGCGTGAATATGGATATCGTATTTTTTGAAATCCTCACTGTCAACGCCAAAGTCGGGAGCGATGGCTTTTACCACTGAAACGGCAAGACGAGCGGATTCGTCCATAACTTTTCCCAAGTTACCGGTTATTACCAAATCACCTTTACCGCGAATAAGACGACATTCTAATTCCATAGTAACACCGCCGTATTCAGTCCAAGCGAGTCCTGTAATTGCGCCGACGGTTGATTCCTTCCTAAGTTCGTCATCACGGTATTTTACCATACCCATATAACTTTCAATATCGGTATCAGCGATAGAAACCGCTTTGCGGTTTGATTTTTTCTCAGAAGCCAATTTTACTGCAACCTTTCTGCAAAGGGCTGCAATTTTTTGCTCGAGCTTTCTAACGCCTGATTCACGAGTATAGCCGTCAACCAATTTTTCAATGGCCTTGTCGGAAATTTCAATCAATCCATCAACGCCGTGTTCTTTCGCTTGTTTAGGAATAAGGTGGCGTTTTGCAATTTCAATCTTTTCCTCAATGGTATAACCGCTCATCTCGATAATTTCCATACGGTCAAGCAAAGGTTTGGCAATTGTATCGGCGTTGTTTGCCGTTGTGATAAACAAAACTTTTGACAAGTCGAAGGGAATTTCAAGGAAATTGTCAACGAAACCCTTGTTTTGCTCGGGGTCTAAAACTTCAAGCAATGCGCTTGAGGGATCGCCCTTGTAATCGTTGCTCACCTTGTCGATTTCGTCAAGCAAGAATACGGGATTCATTGTTCCTGCCTTGGAAATACCGCTCATAATTCTGCCCTGCATAGAGCCTATGTATGTTTTACGGTGACCGCGAATTTCAGCTTCGTCGTGTACACCGCCCAAGCTTGCGCGAATATATTCACGATTCATAGCCTTTGCGATAGAGCGAACGATTGAGGTTTTACCTACGCCGGGAGGACCTACGAAACAAAGGATTGCGGCACGTCTGTCACCGGTCATCTTTTTTACTGCCAAAAATTCAAGGATTCTTTCCTTTACCTTTTTGATGCCGTAATGGTCTTCGTCAAGGATTTTCTCCGCTTTATCCAAATTGATTGCATCTTTGCTACAAATACCCCAAGGTAAATCAAGGACTGCGTCAAGGTAGTTGCGTTGTACGTAACTTTCAGGACTTGAGGATTGGGTGTTTGCCAACTTTCTCAATTCCTTGTACAATTTTTCCTTTACGTTTTCGGGAGCATCCAGCTCTTTAATACGGTTTTCGTAATCTTCAATTTCACTTTCTGCCCCAAAAAGTTCCTCATTGCAAACGCGAAGTTGTTCACGCAAAAAATATTCCTTTTGGTTTTCTTGAATATTTTGATTTACCTTTTCGTCAAATTCACGCTTTGCCTTTTCATAGTCGATTTGCAACTGAATGCCGACTGCGGTAAAGCGAAGACGTAACAACGTGTCCGATTCGAGGAAGATCTTTTCTTTTTCACAACGATTTAGACGAGGTACGATTTTGTCAATCCATCCGTTTATATTGTTGGTATCAACAGAATAGTCGTGCAAAAAACTTTCTTCGGTAACGTTTTTTAGTTTTTGCAAAAAGGCGTTGATAACGGTGATAGTGGGCAAAAGTTCGTCAATTCCCCTTTGGAAATAGGGAAATTCACTTGCTTGAACGAAGGAAATACCTTCCCTTACTTCTTTACTGTTGTTGAAAATAACACGAGCTTCGACGTAACCGCGTACACGGTTTTCAATAAGCATAGTGTCAAGATTGTCAACCTTAACTAAGGATCCTACGCTCTTGTCGTCTTCGTAAGGAAATACCCCTGCTATGAAATAACCGCATATCGAAGATGCAGTTATCAGTTTAAAAAATTCAATATCGTCACTTCCCGTGATACGAACCATATCCCCCGGGAAAAGAGGTCCTTTCAATTGGTCGAATACGGGAACCTTGTTTGTATAATCGAACATTTATGCCGTTTCCTTGTAAATAATCTTTGGTTTTTCATTTTTCTCAATGACTTCTTTGGTGATAATCACCTTTTGGATGTTGTCGTTTCCGGGGACTTCGTACATAATTTCCAACATCGCGTCTTCCATAATGGTACGCAATCCTCTTGCGCCTGTTTTAAGCTTGATTGCCTTTTGAGCAACAGTCAACAAGGCGTCCTCTTCAAAAACGATTTCAACACCGTCGTAAGAGAAAAGTTTTTTGTATTGTTTGATAAGGGCGTTTTTAGGTTGGGACAAAATTTGGATAAGAGCGTTTTCGTCCAAAGAATTTAAACCTACAACCACGGGTACACGACCGATAAATTCGGGAATAAGTCCGTATTTGATTAAGTCGTCGGGTTGCAAGGAAGAGATAAGTTCTTCGTAAGAAGAACGCTTTCCTACGTCTGCCCCAAAGCCCATTGCTCCGCCATCGGTACGGTTTGCAACGATTTTTTCAAGTCCTACGAAGGCACCGCCGAAAATGAACAAAATGTTTGTGGTGTCGATTTGAATGCATTCTTGTTGAGGATGTTTTCTTCCGCCTTGAGGGGGAACGTTTGCAACGGTGCTTTCAATAATCTTCAAAAGCGCTTGCTGTACTCCCTCTCCGGAAACGTCGCGAGTGATTGAAACGTTTTCACTTTTTCTTGCTATTTTGTCAATTTCGTCGATATAGATAATACCCTTTTCGGCACGTTGAATATCGTAGTCAGCGGCTTGGATAAGTTTTAACAAAATGTTTTCGACGTCTTCACCGACGTAACCTGCCTCGGTCAAAGTGGTTGCATCGGCAACGGCAAAAGGAACGTTTAACACGTTTGCAAGAGTTTTGGCAAGCAAAGTTTTTCCGCTACCCGTAGGTCCGAGCAAAAGCACGTTGCTTTTTTCTAAAACGATACCATCGTCTTGAGTCGCAAGTTTTTTGCTTATACGCTTGTAGTGGTTGTAAACTGCAACGGACAAAGTCCTTTTCGCCATCTCTTGCCCAACGATATACTCGTCAAGTTTTTCCTTTATTTCCTTTGGTGAGGGCAATTTTTGAGAAGTTTCGGCGTTGGCGGAATTTTTCGCATCGTGCTTTAAAATATCAACGCACTGCTCAATACAGTCGTTGCAAATAAAAACACCGCCGATTCCGCCGATTAAACGCTTTACTTCATATTCATGCCTGCCACAAAAAGAACAGGATAAGTCTTTACCGAGTTTTACTGTCATTTTTTCCTTTTTACCAAAATATCGTCGATAAGGCCGTATGCCTTTGCATCTTGAGCAGACATATAGTTGTCTCTTTCGGTATCGGCGCAAACCTTCTCGTAGGATTGACCGGTACATTCAGACAAAATCTTGTTCAACTTTTCCTTAGTCTTCAAAAGTTGCTTGGTGTAAATAGCAACGTCGGTTGCTTGACCTTCAAGACCACCGCTGATCAACACTTGATGAATCATAATTTCAGAGTGTTCTAAGCTGAAACGCTTTCCCTTTGTGCCTGCTGCGAGCAATAAAGCGCCCATAGACATTGCCTTACCCATACAAATTGTACATACGTCGCAACTGATATATTTCATTGTGTCGTAAATTGCCAATCCGTCGGCAACGCTTCCGCCGGGGCTGTTGATATACATATAGATATCCTTATCGCCGTCCTTACCTTCTAGATAAAGGAGTTGGGCGATTACGGTATTTGCCATTTCCGGGGTAACAGGTCCCATCAAGAAGATTATTCTATCTTCAAGCATGCGGGAAAACAAATCCGAAGTTCTTGTGTTGTTTGCATCGGTTACGTAAGGAATAACCACGTTTTTTTCTTCTACCATAATTCGTCTCTCCTATAATTATTACCGCAAAGCGGTTTTTTATTACTTAATATTGTTGTTGTCCAACAAGAATTTACGCAACTTGTCGTTTACAACTACGTTGGCGATATATCTGTCTTCGCCTTCTCTCATTTCTTTCTTGTAGTCTTCAACGCTCTTTTCAGCTTTTTCAGCATATTCGGCGATCTTTGCTTCAACGTCACTTTCTTCAGCGGTGATGTTTTCTTTCTTAACGATTGCGGTCATAATCAAACGAACCTTTTCGTTTTCAATTGCATACTTGAAATTGTCGCCTTCCTTGTAGGATTTTACCATTTCTTCCATGGTGGTCTTTACGTACTTCAAGTAGAGATCAACGGGAATACCTTGCTGTTGCATTTCTTGTCTGATAGCGTTTTCAGCGATAAAGTCGTAGTATTCTTCAGGGAATTCGATGGGGTTGTTTTCAAGAAGTTTGTCAACAAGTTTGCCCTCAGTTGCGTTTTCAGCGTTCTTTACAGCCTTTTCTTCCAATTCACGTCTGAGTTTTGCCTTCAATTGGTCCAAAGTGTCACAGTCGTCGCTTGCATCTTTTGCAAATTCGTCGTCAAGTTCGGGGAGAACCTTTACCTTGATTTCGTGCAATTTGATTGCAAATACAGCTTCTTTTCCTGCAAGGTTTTCAGCGCCGTAATTTTCGGGGAAGGTAACGGTGATATCTCTGTCCTCACCGATATTCATACCGATGATTTGATCTTCAAAGCCGGGAATAAAGGTTCCGCTTCCAATAACCAAATCTTGCTTTTCAGCAGTGCCACCGTCAAACTTAACGCCGTCAACGGATCCGCTGTAGTCAATGTTTACGGAGTCGCCGTTTGCAACGGGACGATCAGTAACTTCTTCCCAACAAGCAAGTTTATCTCTTTCGCTATCGAGGGCCTTGTCAACGTCAGCGTCGGTTACTTCAACGGGAGCAACCTTTTCTACGTCGAGACCGGTGTAATTTTCTACAAGGATTTCGGGCATAACGCAAGCGGTGAAGGAGAAGGTGTACTTGTCCAATTCAACCTTGTCAACACTGTATTCGGGAGAAGCAACAAGAGCTTCGTCTGCCAATACTTGCTTTAACAAACCGTTGTAGCATGCTTCAAGAGCCATATCAACGGTATCTTCAATCCATACGCCTTTGCCGTAGAATTGTTCGATTGTATGCTTGGGGGCTTTGCCATTACGGAATCCCATAACTTTGTATCTGTTTTTTGTTTTGAAGTAAACTTCCATTTCCATTGCGGAACGAAGTTCGCCTTCGATAACAAAGTTGTACTTTGTGTGGAACTTGTCAACTACTTCAGTAGTGAAAGGACAGGCAAATTCAGTGTTTTTGCCATTAACTTTGACGTTTAATTTTAATTCTTTAATGTCGCTCATTTAGAATTTATCCTCCGATAAAATTTGTCTTATAAATACTAGCACATTTTGACGAACTAGGCAAGGATTTTTAAGGGTGTTTAAAACTATAAATTATTATTTTATTAATTAAGGGCTAATAGATTGCCAAAAATAGGTGAAAAAGTCTATAATAAACCTATGCCAAACGATTTTTTTAACATAAACGCCCTTGCGGAAGAGCTTAACGCTTTTTTGACAAATGGTAAAATACTCCGTATTTCTCAACCCGAAAAGGATGAAATTACCCTTGCATTACGTGCAGGTGGTGAAAACAAACTTTTGGTAATTTCGGCAAACC
>JAEDHM010000021.1 GCA_016296985.1 Clostridia bacterium | reverse complement strand
TCTTGTGGTTATAGCAGGGGACCGCGGTCTTGCAGGGGGATATAACGCCAATATCTTTAGGGCGATAAAAGACTATCCCGACGCCCACCTTGTTTGTATAGGGAAAAGGGTTTGCGATAGATTTGGAAAGGAGCATCTTTCCGCCGAATATTTTACCTATCAAGACGCGGTGGAAATAGCGGAAAGGTTGTGCGAAGATTTCAAGGAAGGCAAATTCGACAAAATCGCAATCCTTTGCAGTAAATATATTTCCATGCTTACCCAAGAGGTGCAGTTGAAGGAGATATTCCCCATTGCAATGCCCGAAGAAAAGGTGAAAACAGGGGTTATTTTCGAGCCTGACGAAATGACTGTGCTAAACACTATCGTCCCCACCTACGTTGCGGGAATGATTATCAGCGCAGTACGAGAAAGTTTTGCTTGCGAAGTTGCCGCTCGCCGTTGCGCAATGGATTCGGCAGGTAAAAACGCTCAGCAAATGATCGAAGATTTACAACTTCAATACAACCGCGCAAGACAAGGCGCAATCACACAAGAAATTACCGAAATCGTCGCAGGAAGCGATTCGTAAAGGAGATATTATGTCAAACACAGCAAAAGGAAGTGTTTCACAAGTTATGGGCCCCGTCGTTGACGTGCGTTTTGAGGATGGTTTTTTGCCCGCAATCAACAATGCGTTGACAATGAAGGTAGGGGAAAGAACCTTGATCGTCGAGGTTGCTCAACATATGGGTGACAACGTTGCAAGATGTATCGCAATGTCCACCACCGACGGACTTAAAAGAGGTACTCCCGTAATCGATACCGGCAAACCCATAAGCGTACCCGTAGGAAGAAAAACCTTGGGCAGAATTTTCAACGTTTTAGGCGAGGTAGTTGACAATATGCCTTCTCCCGAAATTGAGGAAAGACACAACATCCACCGTTCTGCTCCCAAGTACAGCGAACTTTCAACCTCAACTGAAATTTTAGAAACGGGTATAAAAGTTATCGACTTGATTTGTCCTTATTCCAAGGGCGGTAAAATCGGTCTTTTCGGTGGCGCAGGCGTAGGTAAAACCGTTTTGATTATGGAGTTGATTAACAACATAGCCAAAGAGCACGGCGGTTTGTCCGTTTTCACCGGCGTAGGCGAGCGTACTCGTGAGGGCAATGACCTTTACAACGAAATGAAAGAGTCGGGTGTTTTAGCCAACACAACCCTTGTTTACGGTCAAATGAACGAGCCACCGGGAGCAAGAATGAGAGTAGCCCTTTCCGGTCTTACCATGGCGGAATATTTCCGTGACGAGGAAGGACAAGACGTGTTGTTGTTTATTGACAACATATTCAGATTTACCCAAGCGGGAAGCGAGGTTTCCGCCCTTTTAGGCAGAATGCCCTCGGCAGTAGGTTATCAACCCACCCTTGCCAACGAAATGGGCGCTTTGCAAGAAAGAATTACCTCTACAACAAAGGGTTCAATCACCTCAATTCAAGCGGTATACGTCCCTGCCGACGACCTTACCGACCCTGCTCCGGCAACAACCTTTGCTCACCTTGACGCAACCACCGTTTTGTCAAGAAATATCGCATCGCAAGGTATATATCCTGCCGTTGACCCTCTTGAGTCAACAAGCCGTATTCTATCTCCCGAAGTTTTGGGTGAAGAACATTATAAGGTAGCAAGAGAAGTACAACGTATTTTGCAACGGTATCAAGAACTTATGGATATCATAGCAATTATGGGTATGGACGAGTTGTCTGACGAGGACAAACTTTTGGTTTCAAGGGCAAGAAAAATCCAAAGATTTTTATCTCAACCCTTCCACGTTTCCGAAAAGTTTACAGGCTTTGACGGTGTTTACGTACCTTTAAGCGAAACAATTCGCGGTTTCAAAGAGATTATCGAGGGCAAACACGACGACTTACCCGAATCCGCATTTTTGTTTGTGGGAACAATTGACGACGCCGTTAAAAAGGCGGAAAGACTTGCGCAATGAACACTTTTCCTTTGGTTATTTCATCACCTAACGGCGACCTTTGGTCGGGGGACGCTTTTCTTCTAACCCTACGCGGTGTGCTGGGGGATCTTGCAATACTTGCAGGGCATATCCCTATGGTAACACCTATAAAGCCTTGCGATATCAAAATCGAACTTCCCGACGAAAGCGAGTTACACGGCGCAGTTGAAGAAGGAATTTTGGTGGTTACTGCCGAAAAAACCACTTTATTAACAGGCACTTTTACTTGGAAATAAAAAAAGAAGGGTAATAGGGTGACGTCCTTAGCGGAGAATTAACACTTTGACAAAAGTGCAAGCATCGCATTTGACTAATCAAAGGCAAATGGGCTAAGCCAAGCCCTTATAACGACAAAAAGAGAGAACAAATCGGTTTTGTAGCCGAAACGTCCTCTCTTTTTTTGTTGGTGATATTTTTGCTATCGCAAAAGTGAAGTTTGTACTACGCGCAAGTGAACTTCACTTTTTTGATAACCTCACTTGCCCGAAGGGTAAACTAAAATAGCGTGATACTCCGTTTAGAGTATCACGCTATCACCGTTCTTTTATTTTGTTTTAACGTTTTCCTTCGGGAGGAATTTCGTCATCTTCTTTTTTCTCGGTTACGCCTTTTGCATCTGAAAGGATTTTTTCAGCAGGAACACCTTCGAAAAGTTTGTCTACTTCTTCTTTGTAGATTGTTTCCTTTTCAAACAACAATTTTACCATTTCGTCCATAACGCCGTGATAGGTGGTGAGGATTTCAATAGCGCGTTTGTAGTTGTCGTCGATTATTGTCTTTACGTGGTTGTCGATTTTGCTGTTCATTTCTTCGCTGTTATTGGAGTGAGTGCCCCAACTTTTTCCAACGAAAACTTCTTGATCGCCACCAAGATACAAACAACCTAAATCGCTCATACCCCACTCGGTAACCATTCTTCTTGCAAGAGAGCTTGCCCTTTGAATGTCGTTGCTTGCCCCTGTGGTAACGTCTTTGATAACGATTTCTTCTGCAGCGCGTCCACCAAGCATCATTGCGATAGTATCGTTCAATTCCGCCTTGGTGTAGTGAGAATCCTCGTTTTTAGGACGGGTGAGGGTATAACCTGCTGCCATACCTCTGGGGATTATGCTTACTTCTTGTACGTCGTCGCAGTTTTCCAAAACCTTTGCGACGATAGCGTGTCCGGATTCGTGATAAGCGGTAATGCGCTTGTCGGTTGCGGTAACGACACGGCTCTTTTTCTGAGGTCCCATAATCACCTTGTTGATGCCTTCAAGGATATCTTCCATAATGATAACCTTTCTATTTGCGCGGGCGGCAAGGATTGCGGCCTCGTTCAAAAGGTTTGCAAGGTCGGCGCCGGTAAACCCGGTCGTAATGCGCGCAATGGTCTTAAAATCGATATCCCCTGCAAGGGGCTTGTTTCTCGAGTGAACTTTTAAGATTGCCTCTCTGCCCTTGACGTCGGGAACGTTTACGTAAATTTGACGGTCAAAACGGCCGGGGCGGAGCAATGCAGGGTCCAAAATATCCGCTCTGTTGGTTGCCGCCATAACTATGATACCGTCGCCGGTTTCGAAACCGTCCATTTGTACCAAAAGTTGGTTGAGGGTTTGTTCTCTTTCGTCGTTTCCACCGCCCAAGCCTGCGCCTCTATGTCTGCCTACTGCGTCGATTTCATCAATGAAAACGATACAAGGCATATTGCGTTTTGCTTGAAGGAACAAATCTCTTACACGGCTTGCGCCAACACCTACGAACATTTCAACGAAGTCCGAGCCGGAAATTGAGAAGAAAGGAACGTTTGCCTCGCCTGCAACAGCCTTTGCGAAAAGGGTTTTACCTGTTCCGGGAGGGCCAACCAAAAGGACACCGCGAGGGATTTTTGCGCCAACGTCGGTATACTTTTGAGGGTGCTTCAAAAATTCAACGATTTCTTGAAGCTCGGCCTTTTCCTCTTCAGCGCCTGCAACGTCGTTAAAACGTACTTTGATGTTTTTGGTCATTTGCGCCTTGGTGTTTCCAAAACTCATAGCCTTGTTGTTTGCGCCTGCATTTTGTCTTAAAATGATAAAGAAGAAGATTCCGCCAACAACCAACGCCAAAATCATGGGAAGAAGAGAGGTCCAAATACTTCCGCTACTGGGGTCGTCGAAAATCATTTTGGGCAAGTTTGCGTTTTCGGGAGCGCCTGCCTCGTCCACCTTGCATAAGCGCAAGATATCGTCGGAAGCAAGGGTACGGCTACTGATTTGACAGTAAGCATCCACTCTGTCGGGGAACTTGTCGGCAGGGATTTCACTTCCCTTGAAAAGGATGGACATTTTAAAGTTGCCCGAGAAATACACAGCGCTTATTTCGCCCTGTTGCAATTTTTGCAAAAATTCGTCGTAAGTTATTTCTTGTGTGCCGTCAAAAGCGCCAAGCATAAGGGCGATTACAAGCCCTATAGCTATGATAACAAGAATAATGCTGACGATTTTGAAGATATTAACTCGTTTCAATATAGCCTCCGTTTAAGGTATGTTTTCTTTTAGTATTTTGGTAATTATAACACATAATTTGTTATAAACACAAGAAATAATAATCCCACTTTCTTAATTAAAGGTTAAAATTACAACCAATTTGTCGATTAAATTACTTCCCTCTTGACAATTTACCAATACTGAATTAAAATACCCATATGAACGATTATGCAAAAGGGTTCTTGGGTTTTGTCATCGTAATGTGCATCATTGGTTTTATTTTGATCGCCGTTGACAAAAAGAGAGTGAAAAAGCATGAAGGTCGAAGGATAAACGAAACGGCAATTTTGATTGTCAGTTTCTTTTTCGGCGCATTCGGAACTTTTCTTTCAATGTTGATTTTCCGTCACAAGTGGTATAAGTTCAAATTCCGCGCCCTCGTTCCCCTGTTTTTGGTAATCAATATTATCATCATAACCATCGCAATGTATTTCCTAATTGATGCAGGCGTCGGCCCAGACACCACTATACACTTTGGGTTTTAGCACCAAAAAAGGACCTAATTCGGGATATTTCCCTTCCTTTCGGTAAATTAGATCCTGTTGATGTCAGTATATCACGGTAACAGAAATTTATTCTACCGTGATTTTTTTTAAGGCTCCGACTAGATAAATGGCTGATTTTTGAGGGCAAAACAAAGCGAAATTCTTCGTATTGTTGCTCGGTTACAGACCGTCACTGGTATGCGCCCTCGCAAAATGCTCGTCTTTCACTCTGTTTTACTCCTCAATCGTTCAAATAAATTTGACTAAATTCAGCCATTTATCCAGTTGGAGCCTTTTTGTTTTATTGGGACTCGATACATGCTTTTTGATGATAGCAAAGCGAAATACTTCGTATTGTTTTATTCTAAAAGCCCTTGATTACCGCTACCGCCTCCGTTCCCTTCTTGCCCTTGTTGACTTTCTTGATGGTCGGCAAAGTCAAAGTCGCCCTCAAAACTTTCGCCATAAAACAAAAACTGAGTTTTGATTTGGGTTTCATTAAACTTGTTGCCCTTTATCTCACCGCTTAAAGGATAGTTTGCATCAGGGGTTGAGTTGGGTTGACGAACGTCAATACCGATTCCCGTATTCAGATTTGTCAAGGTATTGTTGGTGATTTTTATCTCGCCCGAGGTGGGTTGAACGTAAATTGCGTACCTATAATTTTCAATGGTACTGTCCTTTATTTCCACCTTTACCGAATCCTTTTCCACCAAAATGGCATAACCACCGCTTGTTTTGTTTTGACCTTCAAGGGTAAACTTACACTTTTGAATTTTGACGTTTGCGCCTGTTGAAATCATACAAGTTGCCTCGCCACCTTGAGGGGATTGGGTGTTTTTGAAATACAAGCCATCAATCACGCTTTCACCCTCTTTTGCATTGAATTGCATTTTGTTGAAGACGGGGTAGTCCACCCCCATAAGGCGCATAGGCTTTGAAAGAGTGATATCCTCGTTGTAATTCCCACCTAAAATCACTATGGTACTTCCCGAATTTGCATTACTTAAAGCGGTAGTTAAATTTGTAAATAGGTTGTTAGCATTGGTGCCGTAAAGTTTTAATTCTGCTTGATCCTCTTTCTCTCCCTCGCTTTCTTTACCACCGCCTACAGGGTTAAAAACCTCTATAGCAAGGGTAGTCGGCGCAAAGGAAGGGGCAGGAGTTTGATTTTCAGTAGAGCCGTTTTCAGGGGGCGTTTGATTTTCTCCCTGAACGATATAATCGCCTACGATAACCTTACATTTTCCCTCTTTTCCACCGCATTTTACTGTGATTTCACTTTCTCCAACTCCTACAGCGTTACACTTTCCGTCGGCGGAAACGCTAACTACTTTGTCATTGCTTGAGGAATAGGACAAACCCTCGCAAGTGGCGTTTGAAGGGGTGATTTTTGCGTTTAAGTCAAAGGTTGTGCCTTTTACCACAACTGCCGTTTTACTTTCGGTGGTAATAGACGTTACGGGGATTGTTTGCCCGTCCCCCTCAATGGGCTTTGGCTTTTTACAACCAACCAGCGAAAGGGTAGTCAAAACCAAAAGGGCGATAAAGACGTAAATAAACTTTTTCTTCATAATTTCCTCCTTTTTTTCAAGGGAATTATTGAACGAAAAAGGATAATATATACCTATAAAAAGGATTTTGTAAAAAAAACGTAATGCAAAGGATTTGGTTATTATTTGAGGATAAAAAGGTGATTTGCAAAATAAAAAAGGCGAAGGAGTTTCCTTCGCCCAAAATTTTTATTTACGCTGGAATATGCTCGACTATTACCGTTTGATAAAGTTCAACAGTACCGCCGTAGTTTTTAATAACCCCCTTCAAGGTGATGGTGTCGCCGACAACGGGTTTTACAGAAAGTTCACCGTACTTCTTGCCGGTTTCGTCGTATACGCCGTAAACGTAAAGGGTATTGCCTGCTTCATCTTGTATGTACATATTTCCATAGGTTTGGTTTGCTACCGAGGTGATAACACCGCAAACGGTAAACTCTATTGTCGTTTGTTCGCCGTCGGCAAGGCGTGCGCCTTCTGCCAAAATTTCCGCAATGGTGGAAAGGGTGGCTTGCGCTAACGTAAAGGTTTTTTCACTACCGTACGCGCTGTCAAGATAGGAAGATCCGTTTCCAACTGCCATAACCTTTATGCTGTCGCCGTTTTTAAGTTGAAGGCTTGTTGCGGTGGTAGATATTGCATCGCCACCATTTAGGATATAGCGATAGCCTACTGCTCCCGTCACGCTATTCCAACTTGCCAAACCGCTTGAAGAAATGGAAAGGGTAGGAGCGGTAAGGGTAACGGGTTGAGCAACCCCACCCCAAGCACCGCTTGCTATATAGTCTTTGATCAAGTCCCTTGCAAAAATCTCACCCTCTAAAATTGCGATAGGTTCGAGGTTGTTGGATGAATACCAAGCGCTGTAAGCATCGGTAACTATATAGTAAGTTCCCGAACTGCTTATACTGCTTTCGCTTATTGCGGAATAGGTGTAGTAGTTGCGGTTGGTACTGTTGATAAACTTGTTTAGTACGGTAGAGCCACTTGCTTTACACAAAACCAAAGCGTTGTCAAAGGGAAGGTTTTTAAATATTTGAGCATAGGTTACGTTGCCTTCTGGCAAACCACTGCCACGGCAAGACATATATCCACCGCCCAAAATTATATCGTAGTCTTTGCCCCAAACTTCAACGCCTTTTTTGTAGTAAAGTTCGGCAAGTTTTTGTAATAATACCTCTTTTGATCTATATTCATCGTTTACGCCCACAATTTGGGTATAGGGGTCGTTGTCGGCATCAAAATACTTGGCGTAAAGTTGATCGAGCATGGGATCTTTTTGAATATTGCTTGCGCTGAAAGTTGAGTAAGAAAGTTTTTCCACAGAAACTTCGACTTTACCGCTTTGTAAGTCGAAGACAAGGTTTGCCTTTGACAAATATTGACCGTTTCCACCGCCTTGAAGGTGATAAACACCGTACTCGTCTTGGATTACGTAGTTTTGATGGCTGTGACTTTCAAAAACGATATCAACGTAGCCGTTGGACAAAGAGGTGTCGTAGTAAATATTTCCGTCACTGTCCACAAAATCACTACCCGAAAGGTTGTAATTACCGCTTGAGCCATATCCGTCGTGAATGACGTATGCAATAAAGTCGCAACCTTCCTCTTTTCTCAATCTTTCCGATTCCGCTTTTACCATATTGGTGAGGTAGTCGTAAACCGCAAACTTTATACTGCCGTCATGGGTAAATTGAGCGGAAATAGAACTTAGGCAATTTCCAATCGCGCCGATTATACCTATTTTAACACCGCCTCTTTCAACCACTACGGAGGGTTGGCAATAAGGGGTTGAGGCGTTTGCATCGCTTACGTTGATACCCAAAAAAGGAAAGTTTGCAAGGTTTGCGTTGGATTGAATAAAACTACTTCCCCAGTCGTATTCGTGGTTACCCAAAGCCATAGCGGAAAAGTTCATATAATTCATCCATTCGGTCATCAAAGCCCCTTGATTGGTGCTTGATTCGGCGGTGCCTTGCCACATATCGCCTTGGGAAATCAAAATTTCATAGGCGCTGTCGTCCTTATAAAGGTTGTGCATATAGGTGGAAAATTTTCCCATGCCGGTGTAATCGGAATCGCATAAAACGCCGTGAAGGTCGTTTATACCATAAATGTTTATGGTGACCGACATTCCCGAGTTGCAGATGTCGCACTTTCCGTCTCCGTTGTCGTCTTTGTGGGAAACCTCTTGGGTATAATTACAACCTTGATTGTTGCAAGTGGTGTCGCAACTGTTTGTAAACGAGTGTTCTTTTCCCTCAATAACAATCTCAAAACATACGCTACAAAGTACGGGGGTTTCGCAGTTGCCGTCGTCAGGCGAGGGAGTGTGACTGACAGGTCTTGAATAATTACAACCTTCAAAATCGCAATGGGGGTCGCAAGCGTTGGTAAAGGTGTGATTTGTTTGACCTTCAGACAAAATCACTAGGCAAATGCTACAAGTGATAGGCTTTGTGCAATCACCATTTGTAGATAGGGGCGAGTGCGTAGTTTCTCTTACGTATTCGCAAGTTTCCTCATTGCAAGTGGTGTCGCAAGCATTGGTGTAGGTATGAGGAATAATCGTATCCTTTTCGCCACAGTTTACGCATTGGTAATAGTGTCCTTCCTGGTCGTAGGAATAAAAGTTTTCATAAGAGTGTCCCAAAGGATTAAGAGTGATTGAAACCAAATCGGTGGGTTGCTCGCAGTATTCGTCCAAGAAAAGTTGACCGCAGTCGCAAAGGTAGTGGGTTGCCTTTCCGCTTTTGGTACAAGTGGGGGCAACGTAATCTTGATATGCGCCTTGGTGGACGTGAGAGAGAGGGGGAGATGCAACGAAAGAACAAATCGTGCAGAATTTGCCGATTTCTTCCGAAGGCTCAAGTACGTTCCACTTGTGGGCTCCCTCTTCTGCCTTTTCTCCACAAACTGTACAAGGCTTGAAGTGATTTGTTGCGGTATAACTAAAATCCCCCCAATTGTGGTTTGCAAAAGCGCCGTATCCTTCACCGCATATTGAGCAAATTGCTTGTTTTACGCAGGTGGCGGTTCCCCCTTGGTGTTGGGTATCGCGGGTAAAACCGCAACGGTTACATTCGGTGTCGCAATCGTTGGCGAAAACGTGAGTAGTTTGACGAGTAAAGCTACAAACGTTGCAATCGGGATCGCAATCGTTGTCAAAGACGTGAAGAACGATACGGGTGAAGTCGCATACGTTACATTTGGTGTCGCAGTCGTTATCAAAGGAGTGAGAAATATCACGGGTATATCCGCATACGTTGCAATCGGGATCGCAATCGTTGGTGAAAGCATGGGAAATTTGACGGGTTTCTCCACAAACTCCACAGGTATCGTCGCAGTCGTTTTCAAAGACGTGGTCGCAAACAGATTCATTCGGTTGGCAAGTCATGGGGAGGGACCATTCGCTGTCGAGATATTTGTCGCCATCGCCGTCCGCTTTTACTGAAAAGGTGTCGCCGGGCTTTAGGGCAACGTAGGTGTTTTGCGTAGCGTATTCCACGTCGTTTAGGCGGTAGGTATAACAAAGAGCGTTGTCATCTTTTTCCCATCTTGCAACGTTGTTGGCGTCAATGAAAGGGATAGGAGTTTTAAGTTGGGTAGGTGTAACTTCCCCATTGTTCGAGCCTGTAAACTTGTCGAAAAAGCTGTTTAAATCAAAGCCTTCGCAAGCGGAAAGGAGAATTGATAGGGATAAAACCAAAACTGTTAGAAATATAATCAAAGCTGTTTTTTTCATACTTCACCTCGGAAAAGTTTGTGAATTCACAAACTTTAATTAATTTATTTTAGCATTATGAAAAAAATCTTGTCAAGGCGGCGGAAAACGAAAAAAAGCCCGAAAAGGGCTATTTTCTCAACTGTTTCAACAAATCGTCCATTTCCTCTTGCAAAAAACCGCCTGCCCGAATTTCGCCGTTGTCCAAAATATCCACAAGCATTTCGGTATTTTTGCCGTCTGAAATTTTCTTGTTTTTATAAGCACCCTTGAAGGTCAATCTTTGGTTGGTCGAGCCACGCAAGGCAAGAAAATCACTGTGTTTATCTCCCCTATACCTTCCTGAAACGGTAACGTCTGAGATATTCCAAATTTTCAAGGCAGGGCCACTCAACTCTCTTTTTCGGTATCCTGTAAACAATACGACGGTTTTTCCCATCTCTTTTGCTTTCAATACGAAGGGCAACAATTTTTCGCTTTGGTCAAGAGGCTCTCCCCCTAAAAGGGTAATTCCCTCAAGGTCGGGGGTAAGCAAGTTTTCAAATTGGGATAAAGTCATATCCTTTCCCTTGCCAAATTCCCAAATATGAGCGTTTATACACCCCTTACAACGCAAAGAGCAACCTTGCAACCAAATTGCAAGCCTTTTGCCGAAACCGTAAATTTTTTCCGCGTTTTCTATACAAAAATCCGCCACGTTGATGGTGTTTTCCATAGGGCTATTATACAACCTTTCTTTCCTTTTGCAACCTCAAATTCAAATTGTAAATCGACAATTGATTGAAAGAAAGATTTTTTGCTTTCTCTTTCTTCCCCCCTATGCTATAATATCCTCAAGAAAAAGGAAGACTATTATGGCATTTGACAAAATTCAGTTGACAAATTTATTGGAAGAATACAAGCAAGCCCTTGATCTTTTGGACGATTACGACCATCAAAATCTTGCCGAGGCCAATGGGGAGCCGTCAAGTTATACACTTGATTATGCCGAGTGTAAGCAGGTGATTGAAAATATGCGCTTTGGTGAAAGTTCTACCCTTTTTGGTAAAGAAAAGGATATGTCTTTCTTCTCCTCAATTTCCGCAATCTATCAAACCGCAATGGGGGAAGAAGTCTATCAAACTCTTGAGGAAAAAGCCGCTAATCTCTTGTATTTTTGCACAAAAAATCACTCCTTTTTAGACGGAAACAAAAGGATTGCCGCCACAATGTTTATATACTTTCTTCTGAAAAACAACGCCTTGTACAAGGAGGGCAAAAAGAGGATATCAAACCAAACCTTGGTAGCCTTGACAATTTTGATCGCCGAATCAAAACCCGAGGAAAAGGATACTATAATAAAACTTTGTTGCGCTTTGCTAAAATAAGGTTTTAAAAAGATAACATTTATTTTCGAACAAAAAAACATAAAGAAAAGAGAGCAGTTTGCTCTCTTTTTTAGCATAAAAAAAGGCTGTGAAAACAGCCTTTTATAATCTTACGTGAAGTCAATTATTATTGACGAAGAGGTATTCGAAATTGTGTTATCATTTGATTCGCTCCACTTATAACTGCTGTTCCAATCGGGAGCGTTTGAACCGATAGCGGGGTCGAAACGAAGAACTTTACAACCGGTTGAGCTGATAGGTACAGTTAAGTAGTAAGTTGAACCGCTTTTTGTGATTTGATACCAATTGTCGTCGGTTATTGAACTACCCCAGGTCCAAGCCCAGAAGACGGGGCTTGAGCTTGTTGCCCAACTGTCCGCCCAAGTGATGGTATAAGTCTTTGTTGTTTCGGCAATCCATAAGGTGCCTGCTGAGGTATCAAGATAGATATCATAGGTTCCGACAGGCATTACGAGGTTGTCGCTTGTATCGCCGGTCACTTTTGCGCCACCCGACTTTTTGGCGGAATAACCATACCAGTTGCCGTTGTACCAAACTTTTACCGTTTGTTTCGCGGTAAATTTCAAGCTTGTAATCATATATTCTTTTGCATTGCCAGGATTTACGGTGAGGGCAGTGCCGTCAACAACGTCCCAATCATCGCCAATACCCAAAATCTTGCAGTTGTCCACAACGGTAACGCTGAAGGTGTTTTCAACGGTAGTTTCATTTTCTGTATAACTTACCCTAACCGTTTGCGCTCCAAGGGTAGTGTTTACAAAACCGCTTGTTACAAACTCTGATGAGGTGAGGGGTTTTGTGGTTGCATCAGAATAGTTTGCGGTGGCAGAAATTTTGGAAGTATCCAAATTTTCGCCGTATTTTACGCTACCGCCCGAATAGGTAACGTTAAGGGAATCGAGAGTCACCACAACGGCATCTCCCGGCCTAAGTTCAATTTGTATGGGTGTGGCATCAATGGAGTACAAAGCATAAGCAACCCCTACCGTGCCTAAGCAAAGTAAAAGGGCAATTATGCAAATTATTCCACAAAGCCAAGTCTTTTTCATTATTTTATTTCCTTCTTTCCTACAATTTTCTTTATCCTTTTGGGTGTGTCCGCCGAATCTATGGCGCTCGGTAAATCTTTGGTCTCACCTTTTTCCTCTGTTGTCTTATCTTCCGCAAGGGGAGTATCTTCCTCTTTATCTTCTTTTTCCGCTTTTTCTTCGGTAACGTTATCTTCAGACTTTTCTTGGGCAGAGGTATCCTTTGTATCTTCTAAAGCTTCTTTCGCTTTTTCTTTCCTTCTTAAAAGTTCGAGGACAAACAGTACGGCAAAGATCACAAATCCGCAACCTGCCATAGCCGCAACACCATACCAACTTTGGACAAATCCCACCAAATCCCCGGCAAAACCGCCAAAGTTTGCAACGTAGGTGCCTGTAAATTCCTCCCTTGTTCTTTCTCCGTCGGTATTGTTGTTTGCATCACCCCTTGTGGTATACCATACGCCCTCATCGTCAATGTTAACAACACGGTGAACTATGGTTTTACCACCCATTCTGAAGGTTACGATATCATAAACTTTGGGGTTTTCGTCCTCTTTCAAATTTCTAATCAAAATAAGGTCGCCAACCTGCATTTGCTCGGTATGACCTTCTAAAAATTCGCTGTATTCCTCGTTTACCCTTGACATTGAAGGGGTAGCGACACGGTACAACTTAAAACCAAAAAAACTGTAAGTATCTTCCCCGGTAAACTTGCAAACAAGACCCCAAACGGCGGATGCAAATATGAGGGCGATAATTACGTAAAAAATAACGTTGAATATTATAATGGCAACTTTTTTGCCGTCAACTTTCTTTTTTGCTTTTTCTTCAGACATTTTTACAAAACTACCTAAATTGTGGGGACGGTAAGTTTTCTTTCTCGGGGCGTTAAAATTCCGCCCCGAGAAAACGTTTTAGGTCTAATTAGCTGTCTTAACAACGTGAATCTCGTCGCTTTGGTTGAGATAGAAGCTGTAGGTGCCGGCTTCGGTAATAACGAGGTTTCCGTTTGCATCAAGAGTACCAATGGTTTCGTAATTTTTCCAGTTTCCGTACCAGGTTGCGTCCTTCTTGATCTTTACAGTGTCGCCTGCGCTTAATTCAATACCTTCCAATTCTGCCTTGTTCAAAGGATCGATGCCAGTAGTGTTGAAGAGGTGGGCTGCGCTTGCGGGGCCCCAAGATTCTTGACCATTGATATCACCAACGAGGTAGTAACCGCCAACAACAGGAGTATAAGGACCGGTATAACTAGAGTCGATAACCCAAGACAAGGTTACGTCTGCAACGGTTTCAGCAACGGTGTAGAAGTCGATATCACTGAAATCAAAGGTGAAAGTCAAGGTGAAGGTAGTGGGCAAAGCATTCAAAGCATAGTGAATACCTGTTTTCAAAGCTGCATCGTCTCTTTCAACTTCGCCAATGGTGGTGGATACTTTAAGATAGTTTGCCAAGGGACCAGAGGTAGCAACGGTGAACTTACCGTAAACACTTGCGTCGGATACGGTAGAGCTGGATTCTAACGTTACGTTGTAAGTCGCAGTAGTGTGGTCGGGGCTGATGCCAACTTCGGCTAAATCGTCAGCTGCGATGGACAACGTAACTGAGTCACCGGTTGTCAAAGTGATGTTACGATCAGTTGCATTGATTTTGTATAATGCGAAACACGTTCCGATAACGGATAATGCAAGGATGGTTGCAATTACAATAACTAAAACTTTCTTCATAATCTACTACCTCCTTACGCAACGACAAAGCTGACGTTAAGATTTCCGCCGATTGCAGCCAAAGCAGCTGCATCGTAAGAACCTGTGCCGTCAACTTCGGGTCCTAAAAGACTGATTGTCAAATAATAACTTGTTGTTGTGGTAACGTTTTCAATTGTGATTGCGCCTGCGCCGGTTTGGGTTTTAAGCAAATCGGTTCTTGCCATATCTCTGTAGACGTCAATCTTAATTTTGGATGCCAATTTGGAAACACTAAGGTTTGAAAGAGTGATTGTCAAAGTTCCGCCTTTATCTGCTGCAACGCTTGCGGTCTTGTTGACTTCTGCAACAACTTCATAATATTTGGGGTCGTTTGTGTCCAATTCTAAAGCGCCGATATTGGTGCTTTTATCAAGGGACAACTTGATACAACTGTCTGCAGTCAAAGTGCCGTTTTTATCAGGAGCACTGTAATAGTTGACTGCCAATGCGCCACCGACAAGTGCTAAACACAACACCATGCCAACGACTAAAAAGATTAATTTCTTCATTGAAAATCCTCCATATAATTTTGTAACCGTCCCCACGGATTCGGTGCTACTCTTATTGTATTACTATACTTAACTTCCGTCAATACCCTATTTTTTTAATTTATATGAAATACAAGTGAAACTTAATGTACAACTTACTTACAAAAAACGCCTCAACACCGTCATCTCGAGCGAAGTCCTGTCATTCAGAGCGAAGCGAAGAATCTCCTGGAAAGGTCATTTTTCCTTGTCGT
>JAEDHM010000132.1 GCA_016296985.1 Clostridia bacterium | reverse complement strand
GAAGACTTGTCAAACAACTTGATAAATTTGCCACAGTTCAAAAAGGGTTTTCTATCAAAGATAAAAATATTAATTCAGACAATCCCCCCTCAAATGAAAATCCCGATGAAGTAATTAATGAAAATACCGAGAATATCCATTCTGAATCTTCTACAAATAATTTGACTTGTAAGGATTGTTGTGAGGTAAAAGATAATACCACAACAAACGACTAAACATTTGGGTGGCTTTCGCCTTGGTATTATTTTTTTCCACCCGTGGTATAACTTGATAAAATCCCAGTAGAGAAGTAGGACACTTTGTCTTGCTTCTTTTTTCCTATCTCTACAAGTTTATTAATCAATTTGTTTAGTGTAATGCCCTTCCCCATAAACAGCTTGTAAGCAAATGATCCGGGTATTGTATTTATTTCATTTACGTAAAGTTTATTTTCACTTTTATCATAAAGAAAATCGGTACGCACAACGCCGTATAAGGATAAATCTTTCACCACTTTTTCAACGATATTTTTTATTTCAACTTCCAATGGTTCTTCAATCCTTGCAGGAATCTCCCTGACCGTATTGTCAGTTTGGTACTTTTCACTGAAAGTGAAAAATCTGTCAGAAGTAATCTCTTTTTCTATATCTGATAGAATAATCTCCTCTCCGTCATATATCGAAGCGATACTGTATTCTTCAAAATCCAATAAAAACTTTTCCGCCAAAATTTCCTCGTCAAAGGCAAAGGAGATCTCGCTTTTTTCTTGATACTCTGCATACGTGTTAACCACTTGAACGCCAATACTACTACCTAAGTGGTTTGGTTTTAAAATACAAGGGAAAAATGAAGGCGTTTCTCCTCTTTGAATTTTTTCACCTTCAACGTATGGAATATTTATTCCCTTAAGATATTGTTTGAACAAATATTTGTTCATACACAAGGACATACTTTCCGCTTTTGCCGTAGAGTATGGTATTTGGAAATATGATAAGATACTTTGCATAGTTCCATCTTCTCCTTCTCCGCCGTGGTTTGCTAAAATTACGCAGTCTAAAGGAAGGATTTTTCCTCCTACTTTTATACCACCTTTTGAAAACAATACCTTTTTTCCCTGAATTTTTTGGGTATACGCGCTAAATTGTTTTGGATGTTTGGGTATTATAATTTCCCCGTCTTTCATAAACAAAGGGATTATAGTATAATCGCCTCGCGCGTTATTCATCACCTGCACGGCAGTAATAACGGAAATCTCCCACTCATTACTTCTTCCCCCGTATAACAATCCTACGTTTTTCATATTCACCTCACAACAAATATTGCTTTGGCAAATTTGCCAACAAAAGCAAATTATCCCCTGCCTCTAACTCTTGCACGTAAATTTGTTTACATTCATCCAAATCTTTTACGCAATATATCTTTGTGTTACCACTTTCTTTTATGCCTCTTACAATAGGCTCGCGGTATTTTACACCTACGATTATGGCGTAATCGGCAACTTGCCCAATTTCTTTCCCTAGCAAAAAATTAAGTTCTTCTTCCCTTTCGCCCCCTTCAACAATACCAAAGGCGGTTACCCATTTTCGACCCGAAAAAGATTTTAGAGTATTCATCGCGCTTATTACCCCTGAAAGATTGATATTATAACTGTCGTCAATAATCTTTACACCTTTTGCGTTGATAATAAGCTCTTGTCTGTGAGGTAAAGGTTTAATCTCCTCAACCTGCCTTACAATACAGCCACTTTCAACTCCCAAATCTAAAGCACAAGCAATTGCAAGAGCCATATTGTAAGCATTATGCTCGCCTAAAATTTTAGAATGAAGTTTTAAATTTATCTCTTTATATCTGAAGTCAAAAGATAATCCCGTTGAATCCTGCGTGATATTGCTTATCTCAATTTCCTTTCCGATACGCTTAATTTTCCCATTTGTTGATATCGCATCCAAATTATCGTTTGCATAAGCGCAAATAGGCACCTCTAAAACCAAACTTTTCTCTTCAACTACGTTGTCCATAGTCTCAAAAGTTTCAAGGTGTTGAGGGGCAAAACCGGTAAGGATTCCGTATTGAGGAGAGACGATTTCCATCAATTCTTTTATATCCCCTTTCTTTCTTGCGCCCATTTCTAAAATTGCGATTTGAACGTCGTCGTTTAGGTTGATGCACGCTTTCGAAATACCCATTGGCGTGTTGTAATTTTGAGGTGGAGAAAATACTTTGTATTTTGCGGATAAAATTTGCAACAAAAAGTTTTTAACGCTCGTCTTTCCAAAACTTCCACTTATACCTATTTTAATTAAACCTTTTTTATTTAATCTTTCCTTTGTTTTATTTACGTATTTCTTATATACACTTTTTTCGTAAGGAGAGAGAATTGTATAAGAAATAAGCAAATAAATAGGTGACAAACAAGGAATAATTGGGGAAAGGAATACGGTATTCTTGATAAAAAATATAGGTAAATATACAATCGCTACAACAAGCAATAATACAAGAGAAATGCGACCTGCTCGGTGAGTGAATTTCATATTCAATCCTGAAAATTTTACACTTTTGAAAATCACGGATGATGCAGGAATAAGCCACGCTCCGATCATGCAAGCAATCTTGACTGTGGCTGAGAAAAACCAAGATGGAATTAGGATTGCAAGAGTCAGTAACAAGGCAAGCGCATCGATTTTAAGCATTTTTTCCCCTTTCCAATATTCCTTCATGGAATATCCTTTTGCTTGCAAAAAAGAAAGGGAGTGATAAGTATTAAAAAAAGCGGTTGAAAGGACTATGGGAAAGAAAATATATATCATACAAAAATCTCCGAGCAAAATATTATAAGGTCTTCAATAAAACGGTTTGGTTTTTCTAAAAAAGGGAAATGACCGCAGTCTTCATAAAATATACTTTTGCTGTTTTCAATCCCCTTTTCAAGTTTTCTCGCCATATACAAAGGTGTCTCTTTGTCTTTTGTCCCCCATATAATCAAGGTGGGAATTCGGATTTTTGTTAACTGCGATGCTAAATCTTCATTTACAACGTTGATAAAAGTCTTCTTCTCAACTGAAGACAATTTTTTATAATCCTCTGATCCACAGTTTTGTATATTCAATTTTAGTTTCTTTTTCAACTTGTATAATAATATCTTTGCATAATACTTTAGGTTTCGCCTTGGTCTTAATCCCGCGCTATCAACTAAAACAATGCCTGATACTCTATCGTCAACTGCTGAAGTTTTTAAAGCAACTCGTCCGCCGAAAGAATGACCGACGAGAATAACGTCTTGAAAACCAAGTTTATCTATTAATTCTCGAAGAGCAATGACGTAGTCTTCTAAATACAATGGGTACGGTAGTAATTCACTTTTTCCAAACCCGTAAAAATCAAGGGATACAACCATAAAAAAAGAGGACAGTCCCTTT
>JAEDHM010000131.1 GCA_016296985.1 Clostridia bacterium | reverse complement strand
GTCGCCATCAGGCTCCCCACGCAAATATTTAATAAGCGGTCCGACTTCCTTTTTTACTTTTTCAAGTTCAAAGAAATCTAAGTCTGTGTAATAGTCCTCATCGGCAAGGCGTTTAAGAATTTCCCTTTTATCAAAAACATCTTGAATACTTGCTTTTTTTAATAATGCTAATGCCGTTTTAAGAAGTTGTCCTTGTTGCTTTGAAGAATCAACCGAATCGTCCAATAACGAAAGCTGAACTATGCTTACTCTGTAATCAAAAGATTTGGAGTAATTATCATCGGTAGTATCTTGGTCTATAAGTTTCAAAAGCTGCGTCTTAATTTCATACACATTTTTGTCTGACAAATAGTCAAAAGCAGAAAGTTTACTGTATTTATCTACATAAAACAGTTTCGGTTTTACATCTATACGGTTTGTATCAAGTTTTTTAATTTTCTCAACAAGATTGTTTTTTAATTGTTGATGATATGCTTTGTATTTCGGCTGCTCCTGATACTCAATGCTTTGCAACTTTGCAAGAATATCCAGTCGCAAAGCGTATATTTTTTGGTTTAGATTGAGCGGTGTTGAAGGGTCTTTCCCGTCCGGATGCAAGTCAAAATATTCAAAGTTATTGCAATAATCAAAAACAAAGAAACCTTGCTTGTCCACATAATCTTTGCGCTCATCGTCTAAGGTTCTTCCCTCGAAATAATCTCTCGGCGGGGTAATTACATGTAAATCTTTGCAGGTTCTTGTTCCTCGACCCCACATTTGGTCAAATTTAATTCTCGAAAGAACACGCTTGAAAAATACAAGGTTTACAATTTCCGGAATATCCACGCCCGTATCCATCATATCCACAGATACAACAATTTGAGGATTTGAGTCTTTCTTTGCAAAGTTGTCTTGGCGGGTTTTATTCTTTTTTATTTGATTGTCAATTACCTGACAGAATTCATCACCTAAATGCGGATATTTTTTCTTAAAACGCTCTGCGATTTTCACGGCGTGATTATGGTCAACCGCAAAAATCAGCGTTTTACCGATTTTGTTACCGTTTTCTACTCGCAACCCGTTCGCAAAAAGGTCAGCAAACATCTTATCTATGGTATCGTTGTTAAAAATATCTCTGTAAAACGCTTTTCCTGCAACTTCTTCAGGAATATTTCCGTTTTCATCAGCAAACATTTCCTCGTACTGTTCTTTTTCTGCTTCACTCAGGTCATTGTATTTCAAACCGTTTTTCATAACCGCCGAAGTTTTGTCAAAAGCACGATAACTTACCAAATAATTGAGATTTACCGCTTCTTCAAACTTCACTTCAAATGTCGGCTCGTCGGTATTCAAATCCAGTATTTCATAGGTTGACCTATCAATAGCCTTGCTTGGAGTAGCAGTCAAGCCGATTACAAACGAATCAAAGTACTCAAAAATAGCACGGTACACATTGAAAAGAGAGCGGTGTGCTTCGTCAACGAATATCAAATCAAAATGTCCTACTGAAAATTCCTTTTTCGGCTTGTTCAAAAAATTAAGCATAGAGTTATAGGTGCACAGGCAAATTCGAGCACCGGTATCTCTGTCCGGATTTTCGGCGGAAATATCGCTGACGCCACCCTCTATATATTTGCTGAACGGTTTCAGTGCGTTGGAAACGAGATTATTTCTGTCCGCAAGAAAGAGTACATTCTGCGCCCAGTCGTTGTTTATTAAAATTTTGCTGAGTGCAACAGCGGTTCTCGTTTTGCCAACGCCGCAAGGAAGAACAAGCAAGCCCTTTCTTCGCATAGCGCCATCGGTGTTCATCGAATCAATCATTTCTTTAACTGCTTCAACAAGCTTGCTTCTGTCAATAATCGAAGTGTCAACTTCCTTATTTTTGATAGGCTTTCGTTTATCTTCAACACCTGGAAGTTGGCGCTTTATAAGCAACTCCAAATCATCAAGAGATGCAAAATTACCCACCTCTCTTGCCGGATAACCCAAACGGTCTTGAATTTTTATGATATATCCATTGGTGTAATAAATAACCGGTCTGTATTTCAAATTTAAGTTTTTCACCAGTGCGTCTGCATAATCTTTCGCTTGTTGTGCGCCGGCTTCTTCGGATATGCTTGTTCTCTTTGCTTCAATTACGGCAACAGGCAATCCTACTTTGTTGTATATAACATAGTCAACATACCCGACTTTTTGATTCGGTAAATCGTGCACCTCTATCTCAATACCAACCTTATTAGGCACAATTTTTCCCTTTTCTTTCAGAACGGAATACCCGGCACTTTTCAAGTTGGTATCGATGTAAAGTTCTCTTGTTTTTGCTTCTGTAATAGAGTATTCAACCTTTGATACATATTCAAATGTTCTTTTCTGCGTTTCGTCAAAGTTATTTAGTTTGGAGAAAATTTGAAATGTTACTTCTTTTAAGTTTTCTAAAGCAAGGTCGGCGGTTTCTTTATCGATGTCGTGGTCAAAAGCAGCATTATTTCCGGCAAGATATGTAAAATGCAGTTTATTATAGTACTCCGTTTTACCCAAAAACTGTTTAAAAGTTTTATCCTTTAACAATTTGATAAGTTCGCTTGAAGCTGCTTTATATTTCGGAAAATGCTTTGCATAAGTATAACGGACAAGGCTTTCCAAACATCTGCCGTACTTGATACAACGCAAATAAGCGGAATCTGTTTGATTGTCCGATGAAACCGCTATATACAGGTTTTGGAGTTCTTCTATATTTTTTAAGTAATCAAAATTCATAGGTTACTCCTTTCTTTTGGCTGTTAACCAAAGTATTCATCCATTTTACTGTCGAGCAATTCCTGTAAATCATCAATCTGTTTCTGCACGATAAATTTCGATTTGTCGATTAGTTTAACAAAGTCGGCAAAGTCGTTTTGAAGGGAAATATCTACAATGGGAAAAGGTAATTTACTAATGAAGCCTTTTGATGCCATTGCAAAGCCGCCATCACTAATATCCATAAAAAACTTGTGCAGTCCTTGTGTATAATAAAATACGAAATATGGATTATTACCACTTTCTTCAATACCGCGAATGCCTAATACATTCTGATTGGTTGTTGTTTCAAATTTTAACAAGGCTGTTTTACCTATTGTCGCACCCACTAAAGCCACTAAAACCGTATTTTTAGGAAACATTCTTGCAGAAGAATTATTGAACCCTAATTCAGTAATGTATTTACCATCATTTTCGTACAAAATAGTATCTTGACACATATTTGAGCCAATCCAAGAAATGTTTCCATTTTCCCAATATTCCGGCTTATTTTTTGATGGTGTCCCACCTGCGTTTAGTTCAAATAAAGATCCATAATCAGATAAATCATAACCTTTAGAATTTGATAATGGATCCCCAAACATCTCGATAAATCGTGATTATTCTTTCGGAACAGGTCTTAGGGT
>JAEDHM010000130.1 GCA_016296985.1 Clostridia bacterium | reverse complement strand
TCGGCAATGCGGCGGATGATCTCCTCGTTCTGGAAATCATCATAGTAGTAATGGGTAGTAGTCGAAGCGCTACTTGTCATAGTCAATAGGTAAAAGGGTAGAAATTCACCCTTTTACCCCCCCTAAAATAGCCATTTGACACCATTTTTGGCTTAAATGGGAAATTTGTTGAACAACTTAAACAAACTTTCTTGTAAAGGAAGGAGAAAAAGAAAGATAAACAAAAAAAGCGAAACGGAACAACCGCTTCGCGTTGATTTTTTTGAATTTTCTTATTTTCTTTGGGCAATTCCCACAAAGTCGATTTCGCAATACCAGAAGGCGTCTTCTGAAAACTTGTTTTCTAGGCATTCAAGGGCGTAGTCCATAAATTCGAGGTTGTTGCGGGATTCCATATCGTAGGGGTTTTTGTCGCAAAGAATTTTGAGATAGTTGCGACGATAGGCAAAACGCTCTTGAAAAACCTCGTATCTTTCGTCGATATCCATTTCGGAAATTTCCTTGACGTAGTTCATCATCTTGACGTTTTTATAGCCCGAGCCCAAAAGTTGGGAATATATTTTTCTTCCGTTCAATCTATCGGAAATGCCCTGTGTTTTAAGGTGCAATTCGATAATCTTTGAAATCAAACCGTCATCCCCTACGCCGATAACCGAGCCGTCGTCCGATCCACGGATTATGATATAGCCGTCCTTTGCCAAAAACTTGCGGATACGTTTGAGGAACTTGTTGGGGTTTTTAAGGTGGTGAATTACCAAGGATGCAAACATAATATCAAAACTTTGGATATTATATTTTTGCATCAAGGCGCAAAGGTTTTCCTCAAGGTCGTCGTCTTCGAAAGCGAGAGGCTCGTAAACTATGTTGTCGCCACCGTTGTGGATTTTTGCATACTCAAGGCAATCCTTGTTTATGTCAACGCCCATAATAAAGCTGTTGGGAATATCCCCAAATCTATCCTTTGTTACGTAACCGTAGGCGCAACCTAGGTCCAAAATATTCACCTTGGACTTGTTCATTTTTTCCAAAACGTAGTTGATTGCAGGCATATCCGCAGGCTTTGTGTTTCTTGCCTGAATTTCCAAACGGGAAAACTCTTTACCGTAGTTAGGCTTGTAGGTAGACGCCATTTTGCCGGTAGTCAAACTTTTTTCTACGTGGCTTTGTTCAACGCCCCTTAGGTTGTTTAGATATCTTTCCGCAAAATCGACCACCGCTTTTACGTCGTGCTCGTCAACGTTAAAGGTTTCGAACCCACGCAAACAACGGGGAATTTTTGTGCCTTCGATAGAGCCAAGGTAGGGAATAATACAAGCGTCAGGCTTACGTCCCGACAAGATATCGTTGTGGAAAGAGTCCCTTTCATAGGTTACCCACTCGGTTTCAAGATAGGAAAGGTCGGTGCCGATTACGATCAAAATTTTCGCATCGTCAAGGGCGGCTTCAATGGACTTTTTATAGGTTGCGGCGCCAAGTTCCAACAACTTTACGTTGCTAAAAAAAGCGGCGATGCCACGGTTTGCAAATTCCTTATAAAGGTCGCTTGCAATAAAACTATCCCTTGTGGGATTGCCTGAAAAGTCGCGGTTTTTGAAGGAAATAAAAATATCGTACGCTTTGTCTGCCATAATTCGTTCCTCGTTTATGCTATTCATATTATAAAACTCTTACGCAAGAATTGCAAGAAAAAACCTTTGCACTTTATTTTCTTGATTTTATGACAAATTTCGTGGTAAAATAAAAAAAGCATCTTTTAGGGCGATAATATGAGTAAAATTTTAATTTTGGACTTTGGCGGTCAATATAAAGAACTTATCGCAAGACGTATCCGAAATATGGGCGTCGATGCTTTTGTCGTTCCTTGCAACACCCCAATCCAAGATATCCTCGCTCAAAAACCCGACGGCTTGATTTTCTCGGGTGGTCCTCACAGCGTTTATTCAAGCGTTTCCCCAAGGGCGGATGAGAAGATTTTCTCCTGCGGTTTGCCTATTTTGGGTATATGCTATGGTCAACAATATATCGCTCACGCTTTGGGCGGAGAGGTTTCTCGCTGTATCATAAGCGAATACGGAAAAACCCTTACGGTAGTAAAGCCACGCAATCCCCTTTTCAAGGGTTTGGCAAAAAATCAGTTTATGTTAATGAGCCACAGCGACGGCGTTACAAAACTCCCCGAGGGCTTTGAGATTGTTGCCCACACGGCAAACTGCAAAATCGCAGCTATGGCAAACCTTGAGAAAAATATCTATGCGGTCCAATTCCATCCAGAGGTTACTCGCTCAAAAAAGGGAGAGAAGATACTCAAAAACTTTGTTTTCGGTATATGTAAGGCTGTGGCAAAACCAAGGCAGATCAAAACCGTTGACGACTTTATCCTTGACATCAAAAACCAAATCGGCGACGGAAAGTGCATCTTGGGCGTAGGCGGTGGACTTACAAGCGCGGTTTGCGCAAACCTTATTTACAAGGCCATCGGCGACAGGCTAACCTGCGTTTTCGTAGACCACGGTATGCTTAGGGCAAACGAGAAGGAAGAAATTGAGGAAATTTACGCTCGCCTTCCCTACAACTTCAAAAGCGTTGATGCAAAGGATAGATTTGCAAAGGCGTTGAAGGGAGTCTTTGATGCGGAAACAAAACGAAAGATTATCGGTAGAGAGTTTTTTGCAGTCTTCGAGGAAGAGGCAAACGAAATCGGCGCCGATTTTCTCTCGCAAGGTACCGTTTATTCCAACGTTATTGAAAGCGGAGCGGAAAATTCTGCAAACATAAAAAGCCACCACAACGTGGGCGGTGTGCCTAAAGATAACCGCTTCAAGGGGATTATCGAGCCCCTAAAAGCCCTTTTCAAGGACGAGGTCGCAACCCTTGCAAAACATCTTGGCGTGCCCGAGTTTTTCCTCTCTCGTCAACCTTTCCCCGGTCCCGGATTGGGAATCCGCATTATGGGTGAAGTTACGGCGGATAAGCTTGAAATCCTCAGAAAAGCGGACAATATTTTCAGCGAAGAAGTGGAAAAAATGCCACAAAAGAAAAGGCCTACTCAATACTTTGCGGTTATCACCGGTATGCGCTCGGTAGGGGCTATGGGTGACGGAAGGGTTTACGACTACGTAATCGCCCTGCGCGCCGTCAACACCACCGACTTTATGACCGCAGTCCACGCGCCCTTCTCTGCCAAAACCCTCGGCAAAATCTGCGACAGAATTGTCAACGAGGTCGTAGGCGCCTGCCGTGTGGTTTACGACATCACCGACAAACCCCCGGCCACCATCGAATGGGAATAATCCTTGGCAATCACCAAATAAAAGTAAACCAAAACAAAAATTCACTTACTCAAGCTAACGACCTAGTCGTTAGTTTTTTTCTACAAACGGCTATCAATTAAACAATGCGTAAAAGAATATGCAAGTT
>JAEDHM010000129.1 GCA_016296985.1 Clostridia bacterium | reverse complement strand
AAAAAGGCCCTCTTTGCGACCTTTGTTCGTGGGGGTATGCGGTATTTTGATTTGTCTTGCCTATTTTATCCTTTTTGAAAATAGGTATAGATATTTTACCTTTACTTCAAATTTGGTGGTGGGACTTGTGTTTGTCCTTTTGGTAGCTTTTTGCGGGGTTTCGGCATTTGTTTCAACTTTTAGGAGGGAAAATGAGTTATAAAAAAAGCAAGGGAATTTTGACTTTGTTCTTGGTGGTTATTTTGATTGTTTTCTCTCAATGGATACCGCAAATTCCCATCTATGAAAGAGGAATCGTGGTGGGTTGCGCTATTGACCTTTCCGATTCGGGGAATGTCGCTTTGTCCGCCCAGTTGGTGGTGGCAGGCTCGAGCTCGGGACCGGGTAGCAAGTCCGCTTATGCGGTGATTACAGGGGAAGGGGAAAGCGTAATTTCCGCTCTTACCGCCATTGCGAAAGAGTCGGCGGTGGTGCCTTCCTACGCTCATTGCGATACCCTTCTTGTCAGTGAAGATGCCATTGAGGACTTTAAGCAAACCGCTTATACTCTTTTCGGTCGGGGTATTTTTTCAGGCGATTGTCAGGTTATTGCGGTAAAAGGCAAGGCGAAGGACGCTTTGGGCGAGTCGGTACCGGTGCAGGATATTTCCGCTTTTTATATAAACCGTGTTTTGTCCATAAAAGAGAAAAATGGTGGTAGGACTACCGTTTCATTGAAGGATTTTGTGGAGGACAGTATAAGCAAAAAATCCACCCCCTATCTTCCTTATGCGGAAAGCAAAAAGGATGCGGTGGCAACGCAAGGGAACGGAAGTGATTCCAAGGATAAGTATATCTTTGATATCGGCAAAATCCTCGTGCCTATGGATGATGGGAATATCATCTTTGACAGCGAGGTTACGCAAGGGGTTGGTCTTGTTGAGTCAAAGTCGGGTGGCGTGGTTTTCGTCAAAATGGAGGAGGATAAGTTTTTTACGGTGCAGGTGATTAGGACAAACCAAAGTAATAGTTATGAAAAGGGGGATACTATAAACTCATATCTCCTTTATTCGGTGAGGTTGATTGAGCATAATTTTAAAACCCATGCAACGGATATCGACTATAAAAAACTGTCGGGATTGGTGGAAGAGGAAATAAGAAAAAAGATTGGACGTAGTTATTCTACTGCGCTGGATAAAGGGGTGGATATCTTCAACCTTGCGTCACGGCTTGAAAAATACTACGGTAGCGCGCCAAAACTTGGGGATATAAAGTGGAATTTGTCGGTTACGGTGCGGTTTAAGTGATAGGTAGACGGTTATTTTATCAAACTTTGTATGGTTTGGGAAAGATCCAATTCTCTTTTGTCGGGGGTAAGGGATGAAAGGCGATAATAAGATTTTTCAAGGCGTTTTTTTGCCTTTGCTGAAAGGGAAAGCCCTGCGGAAAGTGTGCAAACTACAAGTTGAAACCACCCGACGTCATCTTCGGCGACTGCTTGCAACAATGCTTTTTCAAACTGGGTTAAAAAGGCGGTTGCCCTCTCTCGTAGGTAGGGGATAACGAGGTTTGTACCGTCCATCGTGGGGTTTTTAAGATAGTAAACAAGGCATAATTTGCCCGCGGAAAGTTTATCCCCCCTTGCCATTAAAACCCTTGCGAAAGCCTTTGCGTAAATAGAGTTTGAAAACTTTATATCAATAGGAAAATAGGTTTGCATAAAAAAAGAATCGGGCAAAGGGGAGAGGGCGGCTTTTTCAATCCATAAGTCGGAAACTACGCCCTTGCAATTGCTTAATTCTTCAAAAAGTTCTTGTTTAATTTTTTCCATAGGCTATTTGTCGTCAAAGGGAAAAATATCCTCAAAGTCCAAGTCTTCCGCCTTCTTTTCGTCGTGTGGAAGATAGACGTTGTCTGAAAAAGAGGAATCTTCGTCCAAGAAAATGGTGCGGTGGGTGATGGGATTTTCCTCGTCTTCGCCTTTTTCACCTTCGGGGATTTCACCGCTTAGGAGAATATCCATAAGTTTATTGAATTCTTCGTCCTCGCTTTTTTTAAGACAGATATGGCGGATATACAACTGTTCGATTATGCAAAGTAAGATATAGCCTGCGAAAAGTCCCAAACCTACGTACAAGGCAACGGGATGGAGGAAAGCGCCCACCACCACCAACACGATAGATAGAAGGCAAAGCAGTCCGTACCGCAACATATTTGAGATTACGCCCCAAAAAAAGAGGGAAAAGGGATATTTTCTTTTCATATTCTTATTATACACCTATTTCATCAAAAGACAAATCCAAAAAACACCCCATTTGAAAAGATAATAAAAAAGTGGGTTTGGCGCATACTTTTTTTATGAAAAAAGGGTTTTTTTGCATTATCCTTATTTTGTTGTTATCTTTGGTTCTTCCTTTTTCCGCCCCCACAGTAGAGGGGGAGAGTGGAGGGGAAATTTCTCTTACCGTGGTTATGTATCATAGTCTTTTGAAAAGTAAAAGGGGCGTTTACGTCCTTTCGCCCTCCGCTTTGCAAGAGGATATAAGAGGGATGAAGGAAAGGGGGTTCGCCTTTGTTTCCCCCGAAGACTTGAGAAAGTATGCGAAAGGGGAAAAGGATTTGCCCTACAAGTGCGCTTTGATTACCTTTGACGACGGACACTACAACAATCTTCTTTACGCTTTGCCCGTATTAAAAGAAGAAGGGGTATGCGCCCTAGTCAGCGTAGTTGGAAAGTTTTGTCAACACTCTACCATTTCGGGGGATAGTCATAATCCCAATTATTCCTATCTCACTTGGGCGGACTTGAAGGTTTTGCAGGATAGCGGTTTTGTAGAAATTGGAAATCATACCTATGCTTTACACGATTTTAAGCCTAGGTTTGGGGTGGGACGCATAAAAGGAGAAAGCGATAGCGAGTATAAAAAGGTTTTTGGCGCCGACCTTGACAAGCTTGATAGTATCCTTGAGGAAAACGGGATAAAAAAGCCCACCGCTTTTGCCTTTCCCTTTGGGCGATATAACCGCCTTGCGGAAGAAGTGTTGAAAGAGAGGGGGTATTGTTTATCTTTCACCTGTTGCGAGGGAATAAACAAGATTGAAAAGGGGAACTTGGACAGTTTATTTTTGCTTAAACGCTTTAACCGAAACGGTAACCTTTCTTCTACCGCTTTTGTAAAAAAGGTGCAAGGCGAGTTTATGAAAGCAATGCAAAAGTAGTCAATGCTAACCTTTTTTTGGCGATTGACATAGAGATTTTCAAATGAGGAACGAACAGCGGTTTCCTTTCCAGGAGTTTCTTCGCTACGCTCTGAATGACAGGACGTCGGTTGAGATGACGGTACTAGGTCGGGTATTTTCACAAGGATAAACGACCTTTCCAGGGGATAAACCCTTCCCAGGAGTTTCTTCGGGCATTGAATGCCCTCTGAATGACATGC
>JAEDHM010000020.1 GCA_016296985.1 Clostridia bacterium | reverse complement strand
AGAAATATGGAATACGCCGATTACTGATTTTGCTCCCGACGTTGCGGAAGAATGGATTACTCTGGAAGATGATATAGATTTTACAAATAAAGTGATTGTAAAAATCAATATGCTTGGTGATGAAATAATTTCAGACAATATCACTGACGCATATAAAAAGATTAACGCAATTCTTTATATGCTTGACCCTGCTCGTTTTGCAAAAAGAGAATCCGTATATCATAGTGAAGATTCCTCTAAATTACGTGCAGCACACGAATTAAGTTCTACAATGTATATTGAAACAAATTTAAGTTCGCAACATAAAATTAATATCTTGCGTGATTTGTTTGAGTATTTTGAATTTGATTTCCAAGACTTAAAATTCCTTATTAAATCAAAGCAAAAAAACAATATTGATTTTGATATTGATGATGAAAGTACATATAACGCAATTACCTGTGGAATTTTGGCATATCATTTGTTTTCAAGATTGTTGACGGAAAAGAAGTTGTCGCAACAAGAAATTCAGTTGCTATTGACTAAGGAATACTCTCGACAAAACTTCAAAAAAGTAGTATATCCTGTTTTGGCTTTATCTTATGATTCTAATAGAGGACAAAGTGACCACTTTAGATATTATAGACAGCCTGTCAATGTTGACGGAATTGATTACTTTATATCAAGTCAATGGTTTGATGCAAGTCGAGCAGATTTAAATGCTTATTATAAAAAATTCACTTAAAGTATTAAAGGCGAACTGTATTAAAAGTCCGCCTTTTTCTTACATTTCGGGCGGGAATTGTAAACTTTAATAGAAAACCTTATAGGGCGGGGCGAAATGTCCTGCCCTTAATTTTTGACAAAGAAAAAGAACGCAAATCTATGTTCGATTTACGTTCTTATTGGTACACCTTCAGGGCTCACGCCGCTTCGCCAAATGTTCATTTCGCAACTGCGTTGCCAACCTACGGTTTAGGCTCGCTTTCATGCCGGGGTTTCAAATGCTCCACCGGACCATTTGTCGACAACCCATCCGTTTTCATCGCTTGGTTGTCGATTCAAACCCGTTCGAGTCCCTTGCTAAATAAAAAACGGCACTTTCGTGCCGTCCTTGGTACACCTTCAGGGACTCGAACCCTGGACCCGCTGATTAAGAGTCAGCTGCTCTACCAACTGAGCTAAAGGTGCTTACAACATTAGTATTATACATACCTTTCCCTTTTTTGTAAATCGTTTTTTGCAATTTTTTTAAAAATATTTCTTTTTTATTTTCCCTACGATTTTCCTTGTTGTCATTTTTCGTATTAGATCATTCATCCTTTTTGTAAGTGCGTATTTTTTGAATATTGACAAGATATTATACAGTCTTGTATAATACAAAAAAACATTGGTGAAGAATAATGAAGATTTTGTACTTATTTTTATTTTGCGTTATAGGTAGTGGATTGTATTTGATTTTCCAAAAGAAATTCCGCTCGTCCATACTTTATACTTTGGCTATTGGTAGCGCCTGTAATGCAAACGTCTTCAACTCGGCTAAGTTCCCAATTAAAATCGGCGACTTCGTGTTTGGTATGGAATCAGTCGTTTATATGCTTTTCCTATTTTGCGTTTTAATGATGTTTGCATATTACGGCAAAAAGGACGTCATCACTCTTATTGTATGCTCTATGGGCGCAATAATTTTTGCTGCCATTATTGAGCTTATTGCAGGTATTGCCGCATACGGTTTTTCTCTTGAAATTTTGCTTGATTTCCTAACCTATTTGTCAAGTTGCATTGCATCAATCCTTGCATGTCTTGCAATGCTTTCCCTCTTTCACTTTTTGCGCAAAAAGAAGGTCAACCTTTTTCTTGCGGTTATCCTTGTTTTGATCGTCGCAAGTTTGGTTGAATCCATCGTCTTCAACGCTTGCACTTCAAGTTTCAAAATTTCTATATTAACAAGGGAATTTTGGATGAGAATAGCGGCGTTGTATATGGGAAAAGCAATTTCTTTAGTTTTTGCGCTTATTACCCTTGTGGTTGTAAACTTTGCGTTCAAGGGCGATAAAGTCCCCTATATTGCCGAAGTACCTACTCCTGTTTTAGACCCTATTGTTGATACTTCTGAAAAGGTAGAAGAATAAGATATTTGACAAGAATTCCAGTTAATGGTAAAATCGTATATGGAGGTAATCCTATGTTTGATATAATTGTAAATCCTAAAAGCGGAAAAGGAAAGGGCGCAAAAGCTTTAGACAAAATTACCGCTTTGCTTGATAAAGAAGGCATTGAATATAAAGTTCACAAAACTCAACGCGCCGCTCACGCTACGCAAATTGTAAAAGAATTAAATGACAGTCAAGATCATACAAATCTTGTAATTTTGGGTGGTGACGGTTCTTTTAACGAAGTGCTAAACGGTGTTACCGATTTTTCTAAAATCACCATTTCCTTTATCCCTTGCGGTACAGGTAACGACTTTGCCGCTGCTGCAAAAATAAGTACCGACCCCGAAAAGGCTATACTTTCAGCAATCAAGGGTGAAAAGAGATATATCGACTTTATACAAATTGGGGAAAGACGCGCTCTCAACGCTGCCGGCGCAGGATTGGACGTTGACGTTTTAGAAAAGTATTCTACAATGAAAGCGTTTAAGGGCAAAATGAAATATTACGCCTCTCTTTTAAATGTTTTGTGTCACGTAAAATTCCACAAACTTAGACTTACCGTTGACGGCGTTACCACTGAAAAATCAGTTTTCATCATTGTTGCGGCAAACGGAAATTATATCGGTGGCGGTATGGCAATCTCGCCTACTTCCGTAATCGACGACGGTTATATCACCGTTGTTGTGGTAAACGAAGTTAAGAAACGCAAAATTCCCGGTCTTTTAATCAAATTCCTAAGTGGCGGAAAACATATTTACCAACCTTGTTCTGAAGTATACAACGTAAAAGAATGTAAAATTGAAATTTTGGACGAAGGTTGTATTCAGCTTGACGGCGAACTTTTCAAAGATAAAGTTCTTGACTGCAAAATCGTCAGCAATCAACTTGAAGTATTTATGTAAAACCTAAAAAAGCAATCCTTCGTGGATTGCTTTTTTTAGGTGAATTATTTTGCTATATTCGACAAATATTTGCTAATTTCCTTTACAACAGTATACAAATCATACCGCCCTTCCCTTCGTTGATTATACGACCAAGAGTTTTACGCATCTTCAAATGCGCTTCGTCAGGTACTGCAGTAAGTTTGTTGTTTAGTCCCTCGTTGACCAAGCTTTCCAACGACTTGCCAAACATATTGGTTTGCCAAATTCCTTGGGGATCGGTTTCAAATTCGGACAAAAGATATTTGACTAGTTCTTCGCTTTGAGCCTCGCTTCCCACGATTGGATTCACCTCAGTGGTAACGTCAACCTTCATAATGTGTAAGGCAGGTGCGGATGCGCGAAGACGTACGCCGAATCTTCCCGACTGCTTTACAATTTCAGGTTCTTCCAAAACCATTTCGCCCATTGAAGGAGGAACTACGCCGTATCCTCTTATTGCAACCTCGTCAAGGGCGTTTTTAATCTTGTTGTAGGATTCCGCCGCCCCTGTCAACTCTCTCACGTATGCCATCAAAGTGAAATCGTCGTCGATTGTCTTTCCGCTGTAGTCGGATAATACGTTGTAGAAAAGTTCGGGTTTTACCGCCATTTCTAACACTATTCTCCCCCTTCCCATATCAAGAGAAACAAGGTCGCATTTTGTAACGAAGGGACTGTCGGCAAAAACCTTGACGTCACTTTTTACGTCACTCATTTTTTTAATTTTTTCCGTCATTTTTTCAAGACCTGATAAAATATGCGCTACTACTGGGTCGGTAGAAGGAAGTGCTTGAATCCAAGAGGGTATTTGAGCATCAAGCATCTTTACGGGGAATTCCATCAAAATGCTTTCAAGAATTTCGTAAGCATCTCTTTCAGTCATATTAAGTACGTCCTTTGCTAAAACGGGCACACCGTATCTTTCCCTCAACGCCTCTTGAAGTTTTTTAGTGTCAACGTCTTCGGGAGTTTTGGTATTCAATACAACAGCGAAAGGTTTGCCTATGCTTTTAAGTTCGGTTACCGCTCTCTGCTCGGCATCCACGTATTTTGAGCGCGAAATGTCGGTAACACTACCATCACAGGTTATGACGATACCAATAGTGGAATGCTCGGAAATAACTTTTTGCGTTCCTATTTCCGCCGCCTTTTCAAAAGGAATTGCCTCGGCAAACCAAGGTGTTTTTACCATACGAGTCTTTCCGTCCTCGGTACCCCCCATTGCTCCGTCTACCATATAGCCTACGCAATCGATAAGACGCACCCTTGCATCCATCTTCTCGCCTATGCGAATATCAACTGCCTCGGCAGGGACAAACTTGGGTTGGGTTGTCATAACCGTCTTTCCGTCAGCGGACTGAGGCATCTCGTCCATTGCTCGTTTTTGCTTGTTTTTGTCTTGGATATTAGGTAATACCAAAAGTTCCATAAACCTTTTGATAAAGGTTGATTTGCCTGTCCTTACAGGCCCCACTACACCAAGATAAATATCACCGTCGGTGCGTGTTGCTACGTCCTCGTAAAGGTTGAATGTATCCATAGAAATCCTCCGTTTTGCTTTTTCCCTAAAATGTATGCGGAGGAAAAGTGGGTTATGCAAAAAACGACGGATTTTTCCGCCGTTTGTTTTTATACGTATTGTTTTAACCTAGTCAAGCAAAAGTTTGAGGTTTTTTGAAACGTCCATTCCGTACTTGGGATCACGGTAGGATTCTGTTCCTCTTACGCACTCAAGGACAAAGTCCGCTGCCTTTTCAATAGACGCCCTTTGGGTGCAGTTGTTTTCAAGACAGCCGGTAACTACGGCAGAGAATAGATCTCCCGTACCTGAAAATCCCGTCTTTTCAAAAGGACGGTTAACGGAGAAAGAAAGATTGTCGTCCATATAAAGGTTTGTTACAACGTCGCCTTCGAGAATACTTGTGATGATAACCCTTTCTGCGCCCATATCCAAAAGTTTTTTACCAATCGCCTTGGTAACCTCTCCGCCCATACCTGCGTTTATTTTATATATGGTATCTACGTAATCAAATCCCGAAAGCAAGCACGCCTCGGTAAGATTGGGGAAGATATAGTCGGCGCGACAAATAAGTTCTTGCATAAATTCGCACAAAGGCTCGTCAACCGTAGTATAAAGTTCGCCATTATCACCCAAAATAGGATCAACGTAAAGTTTTGCGCCCTTTTTGAGATAGAAGTCAATGATTGCCCAAAGGTTTTCAACACCAATTCCGCTTGGTAAATATCCTACCAAAATAGCGTCGATTTTAAGGTCGAGAGCCTCAAGTTCTCTACCAATAAAATTGAGAGAGTCAAGGCGATCGTCAAGATAAAAACTTTCAAAACCCGTTTGAGATGAGAGAACTGCGGTTGCGATAGGATAGACGTTGTGTCCTAAAACGCTTAGCGCAGGAGTAACTACGTTGAGGGAAATGTTTCCCACAGTGGATAAATCGTTAAATACCAAGATATTACTCATATTATTCTTCCGTTGTAAGTTTTTCTAAAATAGCGTATTCGATTGCGCACACCAAAACGTTGCAAGCGATTTGCAACTCTTCTTGTACGGTGCACGAGGGGGCAAGTCGGATATTTCGGTCAAGGTCGTCAATACCCAAAGGATAGGTTGCCCCTGCTGGGGTTAGGATAAGTCCTGCGTTTTTGCAAAGTTCGACTACCCTTTTTGCAGTACCTTGCATAACGTTGAGAGAAACGAAATAACCGCCTTTAGGAATTGTCCAATCAACGTAGTCGCAATCACTGAAACTTTCTTCCAAAGCCTTTTCTAAGGTATCAAAACGAGGTTTTAGCATCTCGGCGTGTTTTGCCATAATGGATTTTACTGTTTCGGAATCCTTCAAGAAAAGCACGTGAGCGTATTGGTTGAGTTTGTTGTAGGAAATGGTACGGACGAAAGCGTTTTTCTTGAATTCTTTCATATTGTTTTCGCCCATGACTATTACAGCAACGCCTGCTCCGGGGAAAGTGATTTTGCTTGTAGATGCAAATTCGATAACACGATCGATATTACCAGCCGTTTTGCAAGCATCGAAAATGTTTTTAAGTTTGGGAGAATCGGGATAGAACTCGTGGATAAAATAGGCGTTGTCCCAATAGATACGGAAATCACTTGCGCCTACCTTCATATTTGCCAGGCGTTCAACGGTTTCGTCACTGTAGATTCCGCCGTCGGGATTGCCGAAACGAGGAACGCAAATGATGCCCTTCACCTCGGGGTCTTGAACAAGTTGTTCTACCAGATCCATATCAGGACCGATGGGGGATGAAGGAATTGCGATCATTTCGATTCCAAACTTGTCGAGGATTGTGAAGTGTCTGTCGTAACCGGGAACGGGGCACAAAAACTTTACTTTGGTTTTGCTCCAAGGTACGTTTCCTTGGATACCAAAGCAATATGCATCGGAAATAACGTCGTAGATAAGATGCAAACTGCTGTTTCCTGCCACGAAAACCATATCCGATGAAACTTCTAGAAGTTCGGCAAACAAAGCTTTTGCTTCGGGAATTCCGTCAAGGTAACCGTAATTGCGATAGTCCCCTGCTCCCTTTGGGTTTTTGTAATTGGATGAAAGCATATCCAAAAGGGGCAAACTTAAATCAAGTTGCTCGCTTGAGGGCTTTCCTCTTGAGATATCCAAGGAAAGTTTTTCCCTTTGCAAGGCTTGATATTTCTTTTTAATTTCTGCAAAAGCGAGGTTTTGTTCTTCCTTACTTAAAGTAGAATAGTTCATAAAAACTCCTATATCGCAATATGCGAATTATTTCTCTTCTTTTTTGCTTTTTACCACAAACTTAACCGGCGTGCCTGAAAAGTCGAAGGCGTTTCGGATTCCGTTTTCCAAATATCTCAAATATGAAAAGTGCATAAGTTGAGGTTCGTTTACGAAAAATACGATTGTGGGAGGATTGGTTGAAGCTTGAGTGGTAAAGTAGATTTTCAATCTTCTGCCGTTTTTGGATGGAGGCTCGTTGGTGGAAATCAAATCGTTGATAACCTCGTTCAAGATACCGGTACTGATACGACGACAAGAGTTTTCATAGACGGTCAAAACTTCGTCCATAATCTTTTCTACTCTTTTTCCCGTCAGAGCCGAAATGTATGCAGGCTTGAAATAGTCCATAAATTTCAAACTTTGAGCAAGGCGTTTGTTGAAAGTATTCATAGTGTTTGTATTCTTTTCAATCAAATCCCATTTGTTCATTACTATAATGGAAGGTTTGCCTTGTTCGTGAACGTAGCCAGCAATTCGCACATCTTGTTCGCTTATGTCTTCGCTTGCATCAATGACGATAAGACAAACGTCGGCGCGTTTTACTGCGGCAAGAGCGCGGACTACACTGTAGTATTCAACGTCTTCCTCAACGGCGCGCTGTCTTCTCATACCTGCGGTGTCGATAAGGATATATTTTTGTCCGTTGTAAGTAAAAGGTGTGTCAATAGCATCACGGGTAGTGCCTGCAATATTGCTTACGATAGTACGGTCAAAACCCAAAAGTTTATTGCAAAGAGAACTTTTGCCTGCGTTAGGTTTACCAACAACGGCAATTTTGAGCGCCTCGCCATCTTCCTCGACTAAAGCGGAATCACCAAGATATTCGCATACCTTGTCAAGCATATCGCCTACTCCCTTGCTATGCTCGGCAGAAATGGGATAGGGATCACCAAGACCGAGTTCGTAAAATTCGTATGCGGTGTCGCCGGGATTGTCAAGTTTGTTTACTGCCAAAACAACGGGCTTTCTCGTAGCACGGAGATAGTCGGCTATGCGATAGTCGTCGGCTAAAATCCCCTCCCTTCCGTCGGCAATAAATATGATTACGTCGGCAATTTCAACCGCCGTTTGCGCTTGCTTTCTTATGTGTTTCCACATTGTGTCTTCGCTTTTCATTTCCATACCGCCGGTATCGATAAGGGTGAATTGTCTTCCACACCACTCGACATCGGCATAAATACGGTCACGGGTTACGCCTGGCATATCAAAAGCTATGCTTATCCGCCTGCCTGCCAATTTGTTGAAAAGGGTGCTTTTCCCTACGTTTGGTCTGCCTACAACGGCAACAATACTTTTACTCATTTTCATCACCTGCTAAAATCTCTATAAGTCCGCTTCCGCCGTGGGAAACGTGTATCTTGCAATCAAGTTGATCTTCTAAATCCGCAATGGAAACACCGTCAAGCATAACGTCTTCAAACTCTTTAAACATTGTATGCGGTAAGATTACGTCCTTGTAAACTAGATTTCCTTTTAGGTTTTTGATAAGGTCTTGCCCTGTTAACAAACCTGCAACCGTAACCGTATGCCCGAAAAAGTCATTTTCAATAACTTTAACGTCAAGATTGATTTCGTAAATTTCTTGAAGTAGGTCGGAAACACGCTTTAGGGTAGGATAGAAGGATACGCCTGTAACAAGGGTATAGTTTCCCTTGAGTGTTGAATGATAGGAAAGTTCTTCAGTAACTTCGTCCAAAAATTGAGCAACTAATCCTACGCCGTTTTCAATTTGCTCAAAATCCCCGTAATAGTCGGAGGAGGGAAGTTCACGCCCTGCAATAATATACATCTCGTCAGAACACCATACGAAACCGCTTTCGGTACCCTTGTTAAATTCTTCGGCAAAATCAACGGTTTTCGAAGCAAGAGCCTTGTCGACGGTTTTCAAGGGGGTAAGGTGGTCGCGGTGGCCTGTCAATCCTACGGGAACGATGGCTACGCTTTTGACAAAAGGATAAAGTTTGTACAACTCTTCAACGGTCTCCTTTAAAATCTCGCCGTCGTTGTAGCCGGGGACCATTACGATTTGAGTATGCATGGTTATCCCTGCCCTTGCAAAATCCTTTAAATATGCAAAAACCTTTGCGGAATTGGAATTTGTGCAAAGTTTCACCTTTGTCTTTTCGTCAAAGGCGTGGACTGAAATATACAAGGGGGATAGTTTTAGACGAATGATCCTCTCTCTTTCTTCATCGCTTAGGTTTGTCAAAGTGATATAACTTCCGCAAGTGAAGGAAAGACGGTAGTCGTCATCCTTAACGTAAAGAGTTGAGCGCATATTTTTAGGACATTGCTCAACGAAACAAAAAACGCACCTGTTTTTGCAAGGTTTGATATCAAAGCCGTTGTCTTCAAGCTCGATACCCAAAGGCTGATCCGAATCCTTTTCAACAAGGACGGTTTTTTCGCCTTTTGCAGTTTGGTAGGTAAGAGTAAATTTTGTTGCGGAATCGTAAAAATAGAAGTCAAGAATATCCACGTAGGGATGACCGTCGAAAGCGACGATATCATAACCTGCGCGAAGTCCCAACTTCCATGCTATACTGCCTTTTTCCACTTTGACTATTTTTTCCATTTTATTATTATGCAATAATAAGGGCTAATTTGTCAAATAAGAAAAATACCTTTAATTAAGAAAGAGTAAATTATTAATTTTTATAGTCTTTATTTTCCTCTTTTTTATCCTCTCTCTCTACAAATTTTCCACTTTCAAATTTTATGCTTTGCTTTTTTCTCTTGTAATAACTCAAAATAGCCTGCATTGTAAAAATTGAGAGAGCGGAGAAAACGGCGCTGATTATCCCTAATGAAAAAGAGACACCGCCAAAAAGTAAAACTCTATCACCTCTTAAGGCATAACCGAGTATAAATCCTAAAGTTGAGGATATAAAAGAAATGCAAAATCCTTCTCCCGCATCCTTTGTAAAAATAAGAGTTAGGATAACGTTTAAAACAACAAGGGAAAAATAAATCAAATAGGTGTTTACAAAGTATTTTTCCATAAAGAAAATTATTAAAAAACTTAGGGCAACGATTAGAAAAATACCTATGATCGAAAGTGAATTTTTTGCAGTAATCACCTTTCTTCCGTACAAATAACAACAAATAATAAAAAAGAGTAGTCCGCCGATTGCGAGAGAAATTTTTGAGGTGATTGACGGCGCTTTAAAAAGGTTGATAAATGCAGTAGTCAAAAGGAAAAAAATTGCGACAAAATCACGGATTTCAAGTTTTTGCAAAGTTTCCTTAAACCCTCCGAAAAGTATGATTATCGCAATCACTAAAATCCCTATTTCCCCTACCATAATACAATTATTGACAAAGGAAATTTTTATATGCAATCCCTTTTTATCAATGGCGTTTTACGGTTAAAAATATTTATTTTCGACTGTTATTTAGAAAAAATTACAGTAAAAAAAGGAAAGATTAATCTTTCCTTTTAAAACTTGATTTAGATTTTTTTGTAAAACTACTCATCCTTTTCTTCAACGGTTACGGTTTTGATAACGATAGGATAAACGGGTACGTTTTCGTACCAACCGACGGTACGAGTTGCTACCTTTGAAATTTCCACTGCAACGTCAGTGCTTTCCTTGTCAACACAACGACCGAAAGCAGCGTATTGACCGTCAAGGAAGAAAACATCTTTTACGCAAATAAAGAATTGAGAAGTTGCGCTGTTGGGTACGTTTGTTCTTGCCATTGAGATTGTTCCCAAGGTGTGACGCAAAGTATTGTTAATGCCGTTGTCCTTAAATTCGCCAATAATGGGAGTAAGTCCGCCCTTTGTGTCCATATCGGGATACATACCGCCACCCTGCACCATAAATCCGGGGATTACGCGGTGGAAAATCATTCCGTCATAATATCTGCTTCTAGCAAGTTTTACAAAGTTACGAACTGTTTCCGGGGCTTGTTCGGGGAACATTTCAACAGTCATTTTTCTTCCGTCTTCCAAATGGATTGTAGCAAAATATCTTTTCATAAGTCCTCCTTAGATATCAATATCACTTTTTTGTGGCGCGTTCAGGCGCATTACTTCGTTTAGGTGTTTTAGTCTGCCCTTGCTGTGTCCTGCATCATTTCGACTTAGACCTGAATAACTTAGACCTGCAACTGCAAATTTTTCTCTCCGTAATGAATCAAACAAAAGTTCTTTTACCGCAGTAACCGTTTCTTGCGGTGTTTTAACCGGCATAACCAAGGCTCTTTTTACCAAGAAAAATCTTGCGGTGTTTTCGTGTCTTGTAAGTCCTTTTGTCGCGATTACGGGAACGCCGTACTTGAAAGCGGAGAAAATGATTGAAGGTGAAGGTACGCTTACCAAAATATCCGCGATTGCCATTACGACGTCAATATCGTCTTCTTCGTAAAAAAGGATAGAGCCACCTGAAAATTCGGGCAAATCCATATAATAACGCCTTACCCTGTACTGGCCTGCCGTAACGATCAACAAGTTGAAAGGAACGGTTTGAGTCAACTTCATAAGTTGAATTACGTCCTCACGCAAGGTGTCGGTTGCATACACTCCGCCGTTTACGACAACGACGGGTTTGTCGTTTTCAATTCCCAAAGCCTTTCGGGTTTGAGGAACGTCAACCACCTTTGAGGGGCGAGAAGGAAGGCCGGTAACCAAAATTTTCTCAACGGGGATACCGTCTTTTTTCAAAGCCATTGCCATCTCTTCATTTTCCACCAAAAAGTTGTCGGTTTCAAAACGTACGAAACGAGAGTCTAAAACAAAGTCGGCAACCTCGGCGATAATCCTAAGTTTTGCCCTCGTTTGCTTTCTTGCCAAAATTGCAAGCTCGAGTGCGTGAGGCTCGGTACAAATAATAGCTTCAGGTCTATATCTTTTTATAATGTTGCAAACACGAGCAGAACGCCTATCCTTTTTTTCAATTTTTGAAAGTGTTTCGCTTGGTCTTGCCTTTGATTGCTCTTCAATCCTTGCTTGCTCACGCTTTGCCTGTTTTTCAGATGCTGACTTTATAGCCCATCTAGCATGACGGACACAAAAGTTTTCAAGGCTTGCCCTTGCTTTTCGAGGCAAGGCGGGAAGATAGCCGTCGCTGTCGATAGAAATGACGTCGCAAGGCGAAAAGTTGTCCATGATAAAGTTTTTCAAGGAAACGCTAAGTTCGCTTTGCTTTTTATCGTAGAGGACTACGATATGTCTATTCCATCTTATTTGCATCTTTTTCTCCTCAATATATCCCCGACTCCAAGTTGAATAGGTGTTTTGATAAATACCCTTTGTTGAACAAGTTTGGCGTCATCAATTTCAACGCCACTTTCATCAGTCATAAACTCAACCTTTATATTATAATTGAAATGGGGGCCGTTTGACAAGACTTCGAGGAAATCTCCCTTAAAAAATCTATTTCTTTGCTCAACTTCCAAAAATCCATCTTTATATCCAACAACCTTTGCGATAAAATCGTATTCGCCATCGGATTGGGAGTTGTCGTAGGTAACCTCGGCATCGTGATCGGGATAGAAAAATCCCGTTGTAAATCCACGGCCTTTGCACTTTGTAAGCTCGGCCTGTAAAATTGACAAATCCTTTTCTCCTCTCTTCAAGGAATCTAACGCCCTTCGATAGGCGTTTGTTACCGTTGCAACGTAATAAGGAGTTTTCATACGACCTTCAATTTTGAAGGAATAAACCCCTGCATCTATCAAGTCTTGAAGGTGGACAAGCATATTCAAATCCTTGCTGTTTAGGATATAAGAACCGCGCTCGTCCTCTTGAATTGGATAATAATCTCCCTCACGAGAAACTTCGCGAATTTCATAATTCCAACGGCAGGACTGTACGCACTCACCTTTGTTGCTATTTCTATTGCTTAAGTAACTGCTTAACAAACAACGCCCACTGTAGCTGATACACATTGCGCCGTGAACAAAACATTCAAGTTGCACCTGTGCTGGCAATCTATCACGGATATTTTTAATTTGATCAAGGGAAAGTTCTCTCGCCAAAATGATACGTTCAGCTCCCAAATTCGCCCAAAACTCCGCTGTTCTTGAATTTAAGACGTTTGCTTGTGTACTGATATGTACGGGTAAAGAAGGAGCAACGCTTCGGCACAATGCAATTGCGCCGGGATCAGTGATAATTGCCGCATCCACCTTTATGCTTTCTAAAAATTTGAAATAGTTTTCAAGGGCGTCAAAATCGCTATCATAGGGGAAAATATTAACTGCTACGTAAAGTTTTTTACCCAAAGAGTGAGCGTATTCACAAGCGGATTTAAGTTGATCGGCATCAAAATTGCCTGCAAAGGCGCGAAGGGAAAAAGCCTTTCCCCCAACGTAGCAGGCATCAGCACCAAAATGATATGCAGTTTCAAGTTTTTCACGATTTCCGGCAGGCGCCAAAAGTTCCATACTAACCTCGCTTTTCAATAATTGCGATACCTTCTCCCCTTTGGTAAAAGGTAACGCTTAGATTTTTATCTTCTTTCAATTCTTTTATCAACGTCCGTAAAGAGGTGATTATGGTGCGATGTTTATGCTCCGGGTAATCATCCCCCTCAATCCAACCTTGATAATCCATATCGTCCATAAAAATTATACCGTCTTTGTTCAAAAGTTTGAGCAAGGTGGGAAACATGGTGCGATATTGCCCTTTAGGTCCGTCTAAAAAGATAAAATCAAAAGGTTGGGTGAAACAGTTGATAACTACGTTTGCATCGTCGCAAATAAGCCTTACTCGTGACGAAACCATTGCCTCGTGAAAATTTTCCATAGCCTCCTCGGCGCGTTCGCGGTCAATTTCTACCGTAACAAGGTGTGCATCGGGAGATGCGGTAAGCATAAGAATTCCGCTGTAACCAATAGCCGTCCCAACTTCAAGAATTCGCAAAGGCTTTTTTTCGGAAACCGTAGAAAATAGAAAACGGGCGCCGTCGTCTGCGATAATTGGAATATGTCTTTTTCTTGCATCGGCGTTAAGCCTTTTCAAAAGTTCGTAAATCAAAATCACCCTACCTGATTATAGGGTGATTATACAACATTTAATTAATATTTGCAATATAAATTAAGTCCAAAGCGTCGAACTTCCTCTTTTAGCCATTTGCCTAACCGCCTGCCTATAACTCGCCAAAGTCCCTACGTCAGTCCAATAGCAGTTTGTTTGCATTGCATAAAGTTTTCCTAAAAGTTTGGGAAAGACGTCTTTTGCAAAGTCACAAAACCCTTCGGGGATTTCCTTTAAAATCTCTTTACTCATTACGTAAATCCCCGTACTCGCCAAATTTGACAAAGGATTTTGAGGCTTTTCTTGAAAATTTGTAATTAATCCATTCGCGTCTTTTACAATAACACCAAAGGAAGATGGATCTTCAACTTGTTTTACTGCAAGGGATGCAAGCCCACCCTTTTCGTAGTGAAAATCAATAAACTCGTCAAGATTGATATCAGTCAAGGCATCACCGCTTAAAATGACAAAATCTTCGTCCAAAAACTCTTTTGCATTCAAAATACAACCTGCCGTCCCCAAGGGATATTTCTCCTCGAAAAAGGTGACATCTATTCCTTTGGAATAGAATCTTTCTTGCTGTCTTTTGATTTCTTCCCCTTTATACCCCAATGTTAAACCCACTTGTGTAATATTATACTTGTTTAGCAATTTAAAGATATACCAAAGTATGGGTTTGTCCAAAATCGACACCAAAGGTTTGGGAATATTTTCAGTCAAGGGCATAAGCCTACTTCCCCTTCCGCCTGCTAAAATTATTGCCTTCATAAAATCTCCTTATCCTTATGTAAGGTCTGTTATTTTCCCTTTTTCTCCTTGACTTTTTTGAAGATTAACAAAGCAAGAGAGAAAACTCCTAACACTATCAAAAATCCACCGAATAGTCTTCTCAGCAAACCCCCTTCCGTCAAGGTTGAAAGGTAGGCGGTCAAACCACAAGACAATAAAGATGGAATCATGATGGGTAAAATTTTCTTTTTGTCTACCAATTTGTTTTTAGCGTGAATAATTAGCGCGATAATAGACATTGGCAAAAAGGTTATGACGTTTGTCCATTGAGCAAGATGTTGATTTACGCCGAGAAAAACTGTGAGGATGGGAATTAGTAAAGTACCGCCACCCATTCCCATTCCACCCAAAAGACCGCCCGCGAAACCTGCAAGTATTAGGTATAAAATTCTCATAATATCATTCTTACCCCTGCAACAAGCATCAAAAGATAGAAAATTACGTTTAACACTTTTGCCGGCAATTTTTTCAAAAGTAAAGCTCCCACTATTCCGCCGGCGATAACGCCACCACCCACGATTAGTCCTCCTTTTATCTCGAAACTTCCCTTTAACGTGTAAAGAATCGCCGTGATTATTGATAAAGGTAAAATTACCGCTAAGGCAGTTGCGTGAGCCTTTCTTTCTTCAACGTCTCCCAAAAACTGCAACGCAGGAACGGCTAGCATTCCCCCACCGCCACCGAAAAAACCGTTTGCCGCTCCCACAAAGATTCCCGACAGTATAAATAGCGCTTTTTTAAGTTTCCTCTTTTTACCAGTTTCCATATTGCTAGTGTTTGCAAAGGCTTGAAGGTTATTCAAGTAAAGAGAAAAAGGCAAGTATAGA
>JAEDHM010000128.1 GCA_016296985.1 Clostridia bacterium | reverse complement strand
CCCCGTCAAAAGGGGTTTTTTTGCAAAGTAAAAATGGGTAAGGGGAAAAGTATCGAATAATGGGGAGTTTTGGGAAATTGGTATTTTGAATTTGTAAATTTATGCGGTGGAAAAAGCCAAGTTATCCACAGCAAAAAAGAAAAATGTGGATAACTTTGGGGCATTTTGCCTAGTTATCCACAAAATTTACTGTATTTTTAGGTGTTTTTACAAAAATGGATTTTCAAATTGCCCCTATTCTTCGACAACCTTGAAAACTGCACATCCGTGAGCCTTGATTTTGATAGAAATCTTGTCCTCGGTTCGACCTTCGATTCCCGACCAAATTTCCCTTGTTTTATATCCCTTTTTCTTATCAAAAGCAAAATATTCATCCTTTGCCAAAGTGGATAAGGATATGGTCATTTTGCGAGCAAAGGGACTTTTGTTGAAAAGACAAACTGCATGTCCGTCGCTTAAAGGTTTTGCCAAAACGTCCCCGAAAATACTCCTAGACAAAGGCTTGCAAGCAACGCCTAAATCGTCTTGGTTGATTGCAATCATCTCCTTGTTTGTGAGGATTTTCAAAACAGGATTGTCTAGGTCTGCGCTTCCGTCCTCTTTTATAAACTTTCTCAAGTCGTTGCCCAAAACCAAGGGCGCATTCATCATGCACCAAAGGGAGAAATGAGTCTTGTTTTCCTCGTATGAAAGTTTTCCGTTGCCAACTTCCAACATATCAGGGTCGTTATAACCACCCTTTACGCTGTGTTTATAAAGTTTTACGTTGTGTCCGTAAATTATATTGATCCAAGGCCACCAAGGACGAATATCCGGGGTTGTACGCCACAAGTTGCCGGCAGTTTTACCCCAGCGATAAGGCTTGTTATATCCCCACTCGCAAATACTGTAAACAATGGGTTTTTCGGGAACGCCTCTCTCGTCTGCAACCCTTTTAACCGCCTCTTTCAACATTTCACCCATATTGCGGTACTGTAGCATTGCGCTATCATGCCTGCAGGATACGGGATTGAACAAATCAATGGTATTAACACCCTTTTTCAAGCAAATCCTTGTTTGAACCCGAGCGTAGGTATTGAAAATTTTACAAGCAGGAATATTAAGCCACAAGGGTTTTCCACCGTTTGCCCTAGCCATAATAAAAGCATCTTTAGGCGAGCCCTTCAAATAGGTCAAAGTCAAAGCGTATTCACCGTCCTCGGGCACTTCAAGGGTAAAGGAAACCATACCACGGTTTTTCTCAAGACCTTTTACGTAGGCAACCTCCTTTTTGTAAGCAAGTTTTGCCTTCCCAAAAAGTTTACCCTCTTCCGCTTTACACATAACCTCAAATTCCCCCAAGTTTAGGGCGATTTTTACGATATGCGGTGTATTAATTGGAATATGGCGGTGATGACAAAAGTCGTATTTAAAATACTCGGCGCCCCACTTTGCCAAGGTGTAAGCATCTTCTTTCTCTCTTCCCAAACTTGCAGGCAAATCTTCACAAGTCAAAGTTCCGTTTGAGGAATAAAGACCAACCTTCAAACCCTTTTCGTTTAATGCGGAAATCAAATAGGGAATACCGCTTGGGAATCTTTGATAATCCCCTTGCCACTCTCCTTTTTCGTCACGTTGTGACGAGTGCCAACAGTCGTCTATATTCAAAAAACCATAGCCGGCGTCTTTAAGTCCGCTTTTCACCATGGCGTCACCAATATCCAAAAGTTGCTTTTCGTCAATATTGATTTTAAAACAATTCCAACTTGACCAACCCATTGGGGGTTTTGAAATTCCGCCATAGACGGGCGCATTGTAAATATCTACCATAATCTTATCTTTCTTGCTCATTTCGACCTCCTCGATCACCCACTATTTTACCATACACAAAAGCGTATTGCAATACCGCTTCCCCAATTTAAAAAGGATATAATACAAGGGGAAAGCCATAATCCTTATATTTTCCCCTATTTTTGCCATACTGTTTTTATGGAACTTTACGCAGTTTTGTTTGTGGTTTTAGCAATTCTTTTGTTGGGATTATACTTTATCCCAACCTATATAGCCCTTGGGAAAAAGCACAAAAACAAAGGGGGAGTCTTTTTGCTTAACCTCTTTTTAGGTTTTACCTTTTTCGGCTGGATTGCGTCCTTGCTTTGGGCATTTTATAAAGAAAAAGAGGTAAAAAGAAAATGAGAAAAATCGCCCTTGTTTTCATAGCCTTTTTATTTTTGTTGTCCCTCTCCCCCTTTTCCGTAAAAGCCGAAATAGGGGTTGAAAAAAGGATAACAATCAAGGAAGGAGAGAAAGTTTACAACTTGTCTTTCAACCTCTCCCCCTATATCGAAGGGCGAGCAAAGGAAGAGGGCGGTTTTTATCCACTATTCAAAAAGGAAGTGGAAAAGGGATATTGCGACTTATATCAATGCTTGAATATCCTATCGCCTAAACTTTTCCACTTTTGCCAAAGCTTTGAAAAAAGGTATTTTCAAGCGCCACAAAATGCAGACTTTACCACGCAAACGACATATCCCTTTTTTAGTTATCGAAAGGACGTCGAGGGGAGAGAACTTGACAAAACACTTCTTGCCACCCAAATATTTTTAATATTAGACGGAAAAGAGGAGTGCGCCGAGGTAAAGTCAAAGACCTTAAAAGCAAAAATCACCCTTGATACGCTTAAAGAAAAAACCGCCCTCTTGTCAAAATTCTCCACTTCCTTTTATGCAAGCAAAGAAAACCGTGTACACAACATAACCCTTGCATCATCGCTTATCAACGGCACCCTTTTACAACCGGGAGAAAGTTTTTCCTTCAACAAAAAGGTGGGAAAACGAGAAAAGGAAAGGGGCTTTCAAAATGCGAAAGTTATACTTGAGGGAAAATACGTCGAAGGGGTAGGCGGTGGCGTTTGTCAAGTAAGCACCACCCTTTACAACTGCGCTCTTTTAGGAGGTATGAAAATTGACAAGGTATCTCCTCACTCCCTACTACCAACCTACGTGCCACCCTCTCAGGATGCTATGGTAAGCGATTATAGCGACCTTATCTTCACCAACAACACCACGGGCGAGGTTTATATCTTTTCCCAAGTGGCAAACAAAAGAATAACCTTTTACCTTTTCGGCAAAAAGGACGGTATAAAACGCAAAACCGATAGCGAAATTATAAAAACCATACCCTTTGAAAACACCGACGAGGAAGGCAATATCCTTTCAAGCACCGAGGGTTATCATCTTTTGTCAAAAGGAAAGGAAGGCGTAATCAGTCAAGGATATTTAATAACCGAAAAGGACGGCGTAACCACAAGGGAAAAGATTAGAAAAGACTTTTACAAAAAGACGAATGCGGTATACGGCAAGGTAAAGGCTACGCAATGAAATCCCCTAAGGCAAAGCAGTTCTACCGCTTGTTAAGTACCCATACTGTCATTCAGAGCGTAAGCGATTCTCCACACTGTCATTCAGAGCGTAGCG
>JAEDHM010000127.1 GCA_016296985.1 Clostridia bacterium | reverse complement strand
GGTAACAAATGAATAATTTGATATCATCAGCGACACAATTTAATCCCTTCTTTCTTTTAGTGATCGGAGCAATTTTTGTCAATAACTTTGTACTAAACCAATTTTTGGGATGTTGTCCCTTTTTGGGCGTTTCCAAAAAAACTGATACCGCTCTTGGTATGGGGCTTGCAGTTACCTTTGTTATGGGTATTGCAAGTTTGGTAACTTATATAATTGATACCTATCTTTTGTCGAATCCAGCGATTTTAGGCGGAAGTTTGTCTTATTTGCAAACCATTGTCTTCATTTTGGTTATCGCAGGTCTTGTTCAAGCTGTTGAAATCGTGATTAAAAAGGTTAGTCCTGGTTTGTACGGTTCTTTGGGGGTTTATCTGCCTCTTATAACAACTAACTGTGCCGTTTTGGGCGTAGCTATATTAAACACTACCTCAAAACTTGTCACAAACGTCGGCTATGCCTTCGCAAACGGCGTTTTGTCTGGCGTTGGATTTACAGTTGCTATCTTACTTATGTCGGGAATCCGCGAGAGAATGGAACATATCGATTTGCCCAAACATTTTAAAGGTTTCCCTATTTCATTGATAACTGCGGCAATAATGAGTATGGCTTTTACCGCTTTCAGCGGTATGTTCGGACTGTAGGAGGAAGAAAGAATGTTTATTTGTGAAATACCTTTATACGTACAAATACTTATTCCTGCAGCGATTTTGGGAGTTTTAGCGGTAATTTTTGCCGTTTTACTTGCTTATCTTAGCAAAAAATTGGCTGTTGCAAGAGATGAGAGAATTGACGAAGTGAATAAAAATCTTGCCGGCGCAAACTGTGGGGGATGTGGTTTCGCAGGTTGTGAAGCCTTTGCAAAAGCTGTAGTTGAGGGCAAAGCCGACTTGTCGATGTGCTCGGCTACGTCTAAGGAGAAAAAAGATGCAATTGCTCAAATTTTAGGCATTGCAAACGACGGTGAAGAACAAATTTTGATAGTTGCATGTCGCGGTGGAAATAATTGTGATAATAAATACGACTATCAAGGTTATGGGGATTGTAGGTCAATGGAACTTTTGGCAGGAGGGCGAAAAGTATGTCCCGTTGGGTGTATGGGCATGGGCAGTTGCACTACCGTTTGTCCTACGCATGCTGTTGACATCGTGGGTAGTAACGGTTTTTCAAGCATTGACGTTTCTAGGTGCGTTAAGTGTAAGCAATGCCTTAAAACTTGTCCTAAGGGATTGATTAAATTAATTCCGGCAACTGCAAAAGTTTATGTTGCATGTAGTTCTCACGATAAAGGAAAAGACGTAAGGACTTATTGCAAAAGCGGTTGTATTGGTTGTGGTCTTTGCTCAAAGGTTTGCCCACACGGCGCAATTGAAATAAAAAACAACCTAGCGGAAATCGATTATTCAAAATGCACAGGTTGTGGACTTTGCGCTGAAAAATGTCCTGTAAAGTGCATTGTTAAAAGATAAAAACATAATTATTCAACTATTTTTATTGAAAAAAATCAAAAAAAGGGTATTCCCTTATTTGAAAAGCTATGTTATAATTAAAATGTATGGGTGTGCAAACTACACACTATACAAGGAGACAAATAAGTATGGAAAAAATTGGCATCATAGATTTAGGCTCAAACACCGCCAGACTTGTACTTGTAGACGTTCTTGAGGGTGGTTATTTCGTTGTTTGCGACGAATTGAAGGAAACCGTTAGGCTTGGTCAGGACATGGAAGTCGACGGATTTTTGCGCCCTGCACGTATTGAACAAACCAAAAAAACATTACAAATGTTCCGTCGTTTTTGCGATAGCAACGGCGTTGAAAAAATTCTCGCTTACGCAACTTCAGCAGTTCGTCGGGCAAAAAACCAAAAAAGTTTTTTGGAAGAAGTTGCCGTTACTTGCGGCATAAAGTTAAAAGTTTTAAGCTCTGAGGAAGAGGGGCAATTTACCTACACCGGTGTAATCAACACTATGGATATTCCAAAAGGTGTGATTATGGACTTGGGTGGCGGTAGTTGTCAGCTTATCTATTACAATAGGAAAAACATCTTAGCGCAAGAAACCCTTCCTTTTGGATCGGTTACTTTAACCGACCTTTTCAAAGATCAAGGCTTGAAACCAGAAGAAAGGGCTGAAAAAATTGAAGAATTTGTAAAGGAAAATCTTGAAAGTATACAATGGCTTAAAGAACTTGAACCCGACGTTCAATTTATTGGTGTCGGTGGTTCTTTCCGTAACTTGGGAAAAATCAGTCGCAAGGTAAAAAGATATCCTTTTGACAAGCACCACAATTATAATATTGGAATTGCGGAATTCAACAGTATATACGATACTATCAAGACCTTACCTCTTGATAGAACTATGAAAATCAAAGGACTTTCAAGTGGTAGAGCGGATATTTTCCCCAGTGCTTTATCTGCAATAAAAGTGATGGCTGATACTGCAAACTTTGATCATATCGTTGTAAGCGGAAGCGGTTTGCGTGAAGGTGCAATGTTCCGTTACGCCGTTCCTTCCGTTACTGAAAGACCTATTTTGGACGTATTGGGATATAGTTTGCAAACTCTTGTTAAAAACTTTGGGGAAAACGAAGAACATTCTCGTCACGTAGCCGATTTGTCTATGCAACTTTTTAAACAATTGAAAGTTTTACATAAGTTGCCTCGTCCCTACGTAAAGGTCCTTCGCGTTGCTTCTATATTACATGATACAGGAACACGTATCAAATATTACGACCACCACGACCATTCTGCATATATCATACTTAATAGCAATCTTTACGGAATTGCCCACAAGGATATCGTTATGGCTGCATTCGTTGCCTCTGCCCACAAGACAGGTATCCCTTCCGACGATATTATGCGCTATCAAAGTATGTTGAGCGAAGAAGATTTGGATGCAGTTAACAAGTTGGGACTTATTCTCAAAATCGCCGAAAGCTTCGACAGAAGTATGAGTGGATTGATAACCGAAATCTCTTGCGACGTTTTGGGAGATAGCGTTATTATGAAGACAGTTGCAAACGGTGATTGCTCTTTGGAAATTCAAGATGCGCTGACTTGTAGAAGCATATTTAAAAAGGCTTATCACAAAAACTTGGATATACTTTAAGAATGAAAATTAACAATGGAAAAAGCAAATTCAATATAATTTTCAGTTCGCTCATTTGTTTGTGCTGTATTTTTGTATTGGCTGCAATTTTCATTTTTTCAAATCAAAACATTAAAAGCCTTGTCGCTTTTATGATCGTTACAATCGTGTTTGCTATCATAAGTTTGGCTATGCTCGTCTTCGCCTTGATAAAATATCATAGGACCTGCGTTGAAGACAGGGAAGAAACCTTTGAAGAAGAGGAATACAGAAAAGAACACGAACACAACATTGTGGATATCGAAGAATAATTTAGTAAGCAACTTTCGGGTTGCTTATTTTTTGTATAAGAAAACCACCAGATAGTCTGGTGGTTCAAAAGAGGTTTACCGG
>JAEDHM010000019.1 GCA_016296985.1 Clostridia bacterium | reverse complement strand
TAATCCTTTTCAGGGATTGCATATCTGAAAGCATAGTCGGGCATAGTTTGATGAAATGCAGTATCGAAAACTGCAACCATAGGAACCTTTAACAAACTTTGGCAAGCTTCAATACAAAGAATGTTTGCAGGCATATGCAAAGGAGCAAGCTCTCTGTTGTTTTTGATCATTGCCATCGTCTTTTCATCGATTAATGCGCTATCACTAAAATCGTCGGCGCCGTGAACGACACGGTGACCTACTGCGCCGATTTCATCAAGACTTTTGATTACGCCGAGATCGTCGGAAAGCAAAGTGTCCAAAACAAGTTGCAAAGCAACTTGATGGTTGGGCATTTCGTGTTGGATTTTTACCTTTTCGCCACCCTTAGAGTGAGTTAAAAAAGAACCTTCGATGGTAACTTTTTCGCACACGCCCTTAGCAAGCACTTGCTCGCCGTTCATGTCGATAAGTTGATATTTGAGGGAAGAACTTCCTGCGTTTAAAACCAAAATTTTCATATGAATCTCCTATTTATTTGCTGCTTGTAAACAAGTAATTGCGGCAACGGCAACAACGTCTTCGGCGCTGCAACCGCGAGAAAGGTCGTTGATAGGTGCTGCAAAGCCTTGGCAAATAGGGCCAATTGCTTCAGCTCCGCCCAAACGTTGAGCAATTTTATATCCGATATTTCCCGATTGCAAATCAGGGAAGATGAAGGTGTTTGCACGACCTGCAACAGTGCTTCCGGGGGATTTAAGTTGTCCTACTTCGGGAACGATTGCGGCATCAAATTGAAGTTCGCCGTCAACGTTGAGGTGAGGTGCAAGTTCTTTTACCCTTGCGGTTGCTTGTTGAACCTTTGTAACTACTTCGTGTTTTGCGCTTCCCTTTGTAGAGAAAGAAAGCATTGCAATCTTAGGCTCGATTCCTGCAATAACCTTTGCGTTTTCAGCGCTTGAAATTGCAATATCTGCCAATTGTTCGGCAGTGGGCATGGGATTTACGGCGCAGTCACCGAATACCATAATTCCCTTTTCCCCATAAGGACATCCTTCGGGTAAAGCCAAAATAAAGATACTTGAAACGGTGTTGATTCCCTTTGCGGTTTTGATAACTTGCAAGCCTGCGCGCAAAACGTTGCCTGTTGAGTTGATTGCGCCGGCAACCATACCGTCGGCGTCACCGTTTTTTACCATCAAAGCGCCGTAGAAAAGGGTGTTTTGAGTAACAAGTTCTTCAGCTTGCTCACGTGTCAAACCTTTTGCTTGACGGAGAGCGTAGAGAATATTGGTATATTCTTCTTTCTTATCCGAAGTTTTGGGATTGATAACCTTGATTCCATCAAAACAAACTTCGGGACATTTTTCTTTCATAACCGCGATATCGCCCAACAAAGTAACTTGGGCAATTTTTTCAGCGGTGATCATTTCAGCGGCCCTGATAATACGAGGTTCTTCGCCTTCGGGTAAAACTATGCGTTTGTTGAGGCTTTTTGCCGTTGCTTTAATGCTATCCAACAATTTAGACATAAAATTTCTCCTTAAAAATTTGCTTTGCAACCATTGTTGCTTTATAATAATAAAACAAAGTTTATAAAAAGGCAAGAGTAAAGAGGGCGTTTTATGAAATTCATAGCCATAACCGCTGAATACAATCCCCTTCACAACGGGCATATTTACCACGTTGAAAAAAGCAAAGAGGCTTTTCCCGACGCGGATTTTCTTCTCGTTGCTCAAAGCGGTGATTTTACCCAGCGAGGCGAAGTTGCTATTGCCAACAAATATCTTCGCGCAAAGACCGCTATTTTAGCAGGCGCCGACATAGTTGTTGAACTCCCCACGATTCACGCCGTAGGGTGCGCTGAAATTTTTGCAAAAGGAGCAATCCAATTATTTTCCTCAATTAAAGGCGAAGGTGTTGTCAGTTTTGGTTGCGAAGAAGGAAATCTGAATCCTTTGTTTCTTGTGGCAAAAATCACTAAAGAAGAACCTTTGCCTTATAAAAATAAGCTACAAGAATTAATTTCTTTGGGAATTTCTTATCCCAAAGCAAAACTTCAATCCCTTAAAGAATACGCGAAGGAAAACAACCTTGTTTTGCCTGATATTTCCCTTCCCAATAATATTTTGGCAATCGAGTATTTGAAAGCAATGGCGGATAAAGAGAACTTGTCTCCCTTTGCAATCAAAAGAATTGGCGACTATCACGGAATTGACAATCTTACCCCCTCTTCCTCCTATTTGAGAAGTTTGAGCAAAGAGGATTTGAGCCTTGGTGAAAGCATCGCCCCCGCCTACTCGGTAGATTTGCTGAAAAGCAAAAAGGAAGTTGACTTATCCCTTCCCTTGTTGTACAAACTTAGGTCGATGAGCAAGGAAGACTTGGCAAAAATTGCCGACGTAAGCGAAGGACTTGAAAATAGAATTTTGAATGCTTTGGATAATTCTTACACCTATCAACAACTTTTAGAAAAGGTTTCAACAAAGAGGTATACCAAGGCGAGAATATCAAGGATTTTAACTTGCGCCCTTTTGGATATTACAAAAGAAAGTCAAGCCCTTACCCTTCCCTACTACAACGTTTTAGCAATAAGAAAAGGTAAAGAAAAAATCTTATCTCTTCTTTCGCAAAGTAGAAAAGTGTTTACCTCTCAAAAGGAAATGGAGCGAGAGATTACTGCAAAATGGGACGTTAATGCAACAAACCTTTACGGCATACTTCAAGGTGAATATAAGGAAAAGGGAATGATTTACGTAGAATAAGAAAAACGGCGGAGTTTCCGCCGTTTTTAATTTTATCAAAAGTCAAAATCGCCAATCTCCACAGATTCGGTAACGATGGGTGTTTCCTCTTCGGGAATCTCATCTTCCTTGTCTTCCCAAAGGCGGAAGGTTGTGATAATTGAGACGATTGCCAATGCAATAAAAGCAACTACGCCCAAGATTATGATAAACCAATATTCAGAAAGCCATTCAGAGCGACGAACCGCCCTTTTCGAGCGCAAATACTCTTTTTTTTGTTTCGCATCAAGACTTTTGAGATATTGCTCTTCTTTCTCGTAGGGAGTAAGAGGTTTTTTCTCGGCAACGGCGGTCCCTTCGGGTGTTACGCCGTCAATCGCAATTTCATTTGTAACGTCTTTTGCCTTTTTCTTTTTTGCCATAACGTAAATATTTTACCACTTGTTTAGGCTTTTTGTCAATACTCAAAAATTTGAGAATGCCCCAGTTTATCTTGCGGTGGCGGTGATTGAAATGTGTGCAGTGCCGTTGTAATAGGTAATAGTCTTTTCCCCTTTTTCGTTTTCACCGAAAGTGAGCATAAAGAAGGGGTCTGTGGTGTCGTCTGCGTTGCCAAAGCAAACTGCATCAAAACCTTCGGGATTGGTTAGGGAATCAAAGTGCTTGATAAAGTATCTACCTTGAATTACCAAAGCTAGATTGTCGGGTAAAATTATTTGCTCGGGAAGATTTCCCGTTTTTCGAATTGATTCGGCAATTGCGATAATATTTTCCTCTTCAAAATCAATACCGTCAACGTAAATTCCCATTGATTCATACATAGTGTCGAGAAGGTGCTCGACGTCCAAAATGCTTGTACCGGGGAAAATTTCGCCACTGTATACTTGAATACCAACTTCTTCTAAATTAACCATACTTGTATCAAGACCAAGTAAAGCGTCTTTTGCAAGGTTTAAGATTTTGTCGGAAACCGTTGCGCGAAGGGTTGCGGTACCGTCGGCGTTTACCTGAATATAAGATTCTTCCTTTTTTAAAAATCCTGCGTAATTCAGTCCCTTTAATTCAACTCCCGTGATATAAAAAGTAGTGTCTTTATCCACATATTCAGCATCTTCGACGTAGTGATAGTCAAGAGTATATCCCGCGGGGGTGTGTCCTTCAACTATGTCGAAATAGGTTTTTGTCAAGATAGGGAAAGAGGTCGCTTTTTTAATCTTTCTTTTTGCCTCTTTCAAATTTATCCCCGAATTTTCGTAAAGTCTTTCAAGAGAGTGGATTCTTATCTCTTTTGCCCTCTTCAAAGACTTGTCATTGTTTTTAACCAAACCCAACTCAACAAGTTTTGCTTGAATAACGTCGGCAATAACTGCGTGGCCTTCGCTAGAAGGGTGAATCGAGTCGTCGTAAATCAACCTTTCAAGTCTATTGTTGTCTTGCTTGTACAGTCTTTCAAATTCGGCGTTTACGTCAGCGATATGGAAAGCGCCGGGATGAGCTTTAAGATAATCAAACAAAACGCCGTTAAGTTTGTCCAAAAGTGTTTCACATACCAGATATAAATCTTCACTTTCTCCCCTTTCGCGCAAATATCTTTTTGCAACGGTTTGCGCATCGTGGGAAATAACTTGACTGTGTTTGTGGAAAGGATTGTAAACGGTTTGGAAAATCAAGGTTGCATCGGGATTGTCAGTCTTCAAAGTTTGCACGATTTGATTTATGTTTGCCCTTGAAGAAACCAACACTTCCTCTGCTTCGGTAAAGGTGCCGTACTTTGCATACTCGAGAGCCTTGCTATCAAGACCGGTGTGGATATAGTCGTTTCCCAAAATAGAAATTACGATTACGTCCGCTTCCTTAATATGGGTTTTGTAGGTAAAAGCACTTGTATCCTTTTGAGTGATAAGATTAAGCATATCGCCCGTTTCGTGAGCGGAAACCGCGCGGTTGTGATAGATGAAGTTGTTGCTTTTCCCCAAAAAAGCGCAATAGGAATAATTGTCACGCTCGGTAAGTGGGGAAGGTCCCAAAAGTCCTTCAGCGATTGAGTCGCCCAAAACCACAAGTTTCAATTGCTCGCCGTCTTCATCGCAACCGACGAAACAAGCAGAGCACGCGATAAGTAATAAAACAAGCACGATAACCCAAGGTAAAGTCTTTTTCATAGCCACCCTCCTTTACACTCTTATTTAATGATAACTTAATGATTAAGATTTGTAAATGTTAAAATAAAATTTTAATGCAAAAAATTTTACTTTTCGCATACATTATTTTGTGAAAGTAAAAAAGGCAATAAAGGTTGGATTGATTTTTCTTCCCATACTCATTATGATGATTCTTCTTTTGGTAAATCCGCAAGAATATACTCAGTCCTTTTATCAAGGGCTTATGATTTTTTGTATATCCGTTTTGCCTTCTATGTTTCCCTTTTTCTTTTTTACTAAACTACTCACTTCTCTGGGGCTTGGGAAATACTTATCTACTCTATTCTCAAAACCTTGCCGTTTTTTGTTTAACGCCCCCGACGTAGGCGGATATATATGGTGCATGAGTTTAATCAGCGGTTATCCCATTGGCGCAAAACTTGTATGCGACTTTTACGAAAGTGGACAAATAAGCAGTAAGCAAGCAAAAAAACTTGTGCCTTTTACCTCGTCAAGCGGTCCTTTGTTTATACTAGGCACCGTTGGTGTTTCTATTTTTAACAACTATCTTTTGGGATTGGTAGTTTTGATTTCTCATATTTTGTCAACCTTAGTAAACGGTATTATCTTTAGAGGTAAGAAAATCGCAACGGACACGCCTCTCGTCTTTCATGCTCCCCAATATGACAAAGCGTTGTCGGACAGTGTGTACAATTCGGTTACTTCTATATTGATAGTAGGCGCGTATATTGCCCTTTTCAATATGCTTGGAGATATGCTTAAAGGAATGGGCGTGATTGAAATTTTGTCTAAAGCGCTGTCAACTTTACTTTCTCCCTTTTTCCTTGAAAATTCGGCGGAAGCGTTGCTTTTTGGGTTTGTGGAAATGACCAGGGGGTGCCTTCTTCTTTCGCAAAGCGGAATCAGTCCTGTGATGATGGCAGGCTTTTCCTCTCTTATCGTAACCTTTGGTGGACTTGGAATTTGCATTCAGTCAATGACGTTTTTGGGAAAATGCGGTGTTTCCCCCCTTTATTACCTTATAACAAAAACAACCCAAAGTTTGATTGCCTTTGGGTTTGCTTTACTTTTTTCAACTTTAATCCTTTGATTATTTGCGAGAATAAATATCTTTTACCAAATCAACGGTGTTTTCGGGAAGTAATTGGGATATATCCTCGCCCTCTTCAAGTTTTTTCCTTACGTTGGTAGAACTTAAATCGGCAAGATTTTCTTGAGCAGGTAAGATAAGAGTGTGTATACCAAACTGCAAGTTGTATTCTTGCATTTCTTTTTCGTATTCTAAGTCCTTTTCATTGCGATAGCCCCTTAAAAAACTTTCGGCGCCCACCTCTTTTGCCAATTCGTACGCCCAACCATCGTGGGAAGCGTAGGAAAAACGAGGGTTGGTTGAAATTGCTTTTTCTAAAATTTTTTCACGCTCGCTTAGGGTGAATAGATATTTTTTGTCCGGATTGATCAATATACCGAAAACAACTTTGTCAAAATAGTCAAGTCCCTTTTCCGCCAAGGAAATATGCCCTTTTGTTACGGGATCAAAACTGCCTGTTAGTAAGGCAATCCTTTCCTTTTTTTGATAGAAATTGATCTTGGATTTTCCATATTTTCTTTGGTCAACCAAAGTAAAATTTTTAGACTCGGGCAACTTTTCTTCAATAGGACACTCGTAAATAACTTTTCCGCCGTCGTTTAACAAATCGTTGAAAAAAATACCTTCAAGAATATCGCCTAAATCGAATTTCCCGTAAGGGGGATCAAGAAAGATAAAATCAAACTTTTTATTGTGATTTTTAAGACGAAGAAAAAGTGTTTTATAATCCTGATTATAAACCTCGGCCTTTTCCTTGAGATAGTCAAGATTCTTTTTTATTAAAGCAATACTCTCTTTTGAAATATCGTTGAAGGTAGAAACTGCGCCACGGGATATGGCTTCAATCCCCATTGCGCCGGAGCCTGAGAAAACGTCGAGAAATTTTGCGCCCTTGATTTCCCATTGGATTATGTTAAAAATACTCTCCCTCATCATATCCGTGGTAGGGCGAACGTTTTTATCCTTTGGAGTGTACAAAGGTCTGCTTCGATGTTTTCCGCCTACGATTCTCATATTACGCTATAAAATCATAGCCTTTTTTGAAGGCAACAAGGTTGATTTCTAAAACCTTTTGAGGTACGACTGCGGTCAAAATTTTGACTGCCGTTTCTTCCTCGACTTTAAGCATTTTCATAAAGCAACCTAAAATAATGGTGTTTACGGTACGGGAGTTTCCGATCTCTTCAGCAATCGTCAGCGCATCGATTTCTACAAGATTAAGTCCTTCCCCCTTCAATCTTTCGGGAATATTGGCAGGATAGGGAGTAGTGCCTAAGATTACGGGCATGGGCATAATCTTTTGAGTGTTCATGATTATGGTGCCTTCATCTTTCAAAAAATGACGATATCTGAATGCTTCGAGTTGCTCGAAAGCCAAAATATAGTCCGCATCACCTTCTGCAACGATGGGGGAATTTACCTCAGTGCCAAATCTTACGTGAGTAACTACGCTTCCGCCACGCTGTGACATTCCGTGTACTTCGGAAAGTTTGCATTCAAGTCCCATTTCCGCTGCAAACTCGCCTAGAATTCTGCTTGCAAGCAAAGTACCCTGTCCGCCTACGCCTACTATTAAAACGCTTGTCGTTTTTGCCATATTACAAATTCTCCTTTTCAATAGCGCCGAAGGGACAAACCGCTTCGCAAAGACCACAACCGATACACATTGTGGGATCGATTGAGATTATTCCGTCCATTGACTTGTTGATTGCAGGACAACCAAGTTTCATACACATTGTACAACGACGGCATTTTTCAGTGATAACGCATTTTGCTACCACGGGTTTTTTCTCTAATAAAACGCAAGGCTTTTTCGCAATGATGACCGAAACGCCTTGGTGTTCTTCCGCTTCTTTTACCAATCTTTCGACCTCTTTCAAATCGTAAGCGTCAACGGTTTCAACCCAATCCACACCGCAGGCTTTTACCAAAGCGACAAAGTCCAATTTTTTTGTGCTTTCCTTTTGCAAGGTTTTGCCTGTTGCAGGGTGGTCTTGATGCCCGGTCATACCTGTAGTAGAGTTGTCGAGAATAATTACGGTTATGGAACTTTTGTTGTAAACCGCATTGATAAGACCTGTGATACCACTGTGAATAAAGGTGGAATCACCAATTACTGCAACGTTGTTTTTCGAGGTACCTAAAGCCTTTTCAAAGCCGTGAGCCATACCTATGCTTGCGCCCATACAAACAACGGTATCAACCGAGCTTAGGGGTGCTTGCGCTCCCAAAGTATAGCAACCGATATCACCGTTTACAGTCTTTTTCAACTTGTTTAAAACGTAGAAAACACCACGGTGAGGACAACCGGCGCAAAGTACGGGAGGACGTACGGGAACGTTGGGGTCGGCGTTGGACAATTCGCCGTCAGCCAACTTGTTTTTGATTAAGTTTACGTTGATTTCGCCAATGTTTGAAAAAATTTCCTTTCCTTCGCACTTGATACCCTTTGCCTTAAGTTGGGTTTCAATAAATCCGCCAAGCTCTTCGATTACAACAAGCCTATCCACCTTTTGAGAAAATTCGCGGATAGCTTCAATAGGGAGAGGCCAAACCATACCAAGTTTGAAAATTGAGGCGTCGGGTAAAGCGTCTTTTACGTATTGATAAACGATACCTGCGCAAACTACGCCAAGTTTGGTATCCTTGTATTCGGCTACGTTAAGAGGAAAGTGATTGCACTCTTCTTCAATACGATTATCCCTAAGTTCAAGATCTTCCCTTGCTTTCCTTGCGCTTGCAGGCATCATACAATATTTGACGATATCCTTTTTATAGCTTGCAGGATTGATGTTTTTTCTTTCTACAAGTTCGACCATGCTTTGACTGTGAGCAATGCGAGTGGTGGTGCGTAAAAATACGGGGGTATCGTATTTTTCAGACAAGTTGAAAGCGATTTTCGTAAACCTTTTCGCTTCGCTACTGTCCGCCGGCTCGAGCATAGGAATATGTGCCGAAATAGCGTAGTTTCTGCTGTCTTGCTCGTTTTGAGAGGAGTGCATGCCCGGGTCGTCTGCAGCGACGATTACGATACCTGCGTTTACACCTGTGTAAGACAAGGTAAACAAAGGGTCTGCCGCCACGTTTACGCCAACGTGTTTCATACATACCATAGACCTTGCGCCTGCAAAACAAGCGCCGATTGCAACCTCAAGTGCAACCTTTTCATTGGGAGCCCACTCGGCGTATACTTCGGGATATTTTGCAACGCTTTCGGCAATTTCGGTACTGGGTGTGCCGGGGTATGCGCTTACCACCTTTACGCCTGCTTCATAGGCGCCTCGAGCGATTGCTTCGTTTGCCAACATAAGTTTTTTCATAAAACCCTCGTCAATATATTATGTTATAAAATATAATACATTTTGCGAGAAATTTCAACCCTTACGCTCTATTTTTACCCTTTTATCCTCACCTTTTATTGTTTTTTTAATAAATGACTGCTAAAATACAACTATGAAAAAATTTAGGTATAAATTTCCTACGGCTTTGACCGTTGTTACAATTATCGCATCCGTTGCAATTTTCGGACTTTCTCTTTTTAATATCTTGCGTTTGTGCGAGGTGGGAAGTCTTGAAACTATCAACCCGGCATTGGATATTTTGTCGGTAGTACTTTGCCTGTTGATTTTCGCATTACTTGTTTCCCTTTTGATTTTTTCCGCTTTCAAGGTAAGCAACAAGGGGATTTTCTTAAACCTTTTCTTCAAAAGTTATAAAATTCGCCCCGATGCTATTGTAACTATTAGGCAAGAGAGGGAAAGCAAAGCGACCGCCTTGTACTACCTTTCTGAAAAAAGCGGTGATATTGAGTTTTTGGTGATATGCGTTTCTTCAAAAGATATCGACGCTTTTATTAAGGCGGTGGTGGATATCGCTCCTCAAGTTAAAGTTGAATATTTTGATTTAACCTAGGTCAAATCAACGTTGTTCTTTTCAAGATAGGCTCTGATTTTGCTTAGAGCCTTTTTTTCTATTCTTGAAATGTACGAGCGACTTATACCGTATTTTTCAGCGACCTTTCTTTGAGGTAAAGGATCCGCTCCATCTAAACCATAACGCAAGGAAATTATACCGTACTCCCTTGAAGTTAGGGCTTTTTGTAATACTTCACGCAAAGTTTGAGATACGTAGTCTTTTTCAATTTGCTTTCCCACGTCGTAGTTTTCGTCGTGTAACGTATCAAGCAAGGTTACCTCGTTTCCTTCCTTGTCGGTACCTATTGGATGAAACAAGGATACGCAACAATTGTTTTTTTTGTTTGCTCGCAAAGTCATAAGAATTTCGTTGTCGATACAACGGCTAGCATAGGTTGCAAACTGGGTCCCTTTGGTGTAGTCAAAGGTTTTTATTGCCTTTAAAAGTCCAACCGAGCCTATGGAAATCAAGTCTTCAGAATCCATTGTCCCTACGTACTTTTTCGCAATATGTACAACAAGTCGCATATTGTGATTTACCAAAGTCGACAAGGCCTCTTCATCACCTGCCCTTGTCCGTTTAAAACAGTCTTCTTCATCCTTTTTTGACAAGGGTTTTGGAAACCCTCCGTCTTGAAGAAAGGAAGCCATGCAAAAGACTGTGGATAAAAGTGAAAACAAAAAATACATTTGATATTCCTTTGGGTGTAATATTTATATATTCTTTTTCGACAAAAAAATTGCTTGTACACTCAAAACAAGTACAAGCTGAAATTTTTTATTTTTAGATACAATCGTAAAATTTTGTGCTAAAATATCATTATGGAACTTATACACCCCGATTTCGAAAAATCAATACTTAACGTAAGCGCGACTTTCTCAAATTTTTTGGGAAAGAAAATTTCTATTGCTACAATCCCCTTTCTTGATAAAAAACTTAGGTTGGGATATAAAAACGTAGTTTATTTTTGCCTTGACGGAATGGGCGTTTTTCCACTCACTCAAAACCTTGACGAGTCCTCGTTTTTGAGAAAAAACGTTTGTGAGGTTATTACTTCGGTTTTTCCCTCTACCACCACAAACGCTACCACTTCATTGCTTGGCGCAACCTATCCTTTGTCCCACGGAATGTTTGGTTGGTCAATGTATATACCCGCACTTGAGAAAGTCGTAGACGTTTTTACCCAAAGGGATAGTTTGAGCGGTGAAGAAATTCCCCTTGAAAGTTATCAAAATACCTTTGATATTTCCTTTTATTTTGACGATTGTAAAAGTGAATACCAAACAAGCGGAGTTTTTCCACCCTACGTCAATCATCAAAAAAATAACTTTGTTTACAACACACTTGACGAGATGTTTATTCTTTTAAACTCCCTTTGTAAAAAGGAGGGAAAACAGTTCGTCTATTGCTATCACGGCGAGCCTGACAGTACCATGCACCGTTATGGAGTAACAAGTAGGCATAGCCGTAAGATTTTTTCATTACTAAATGATAAAATCCAAGAGTTTGCTGAAAATAATCCCGATACTCTTATTGTGATTACGTCTGATCACGGGCAAACGGATATTACCGATTATATCGAACTTTTCAAGGATGAAGAACTTTTGGCTACCCTTGACAAGCCGATGTATATGGAAGCGAGGGCAGTTGCTTTTAGGATTAAACCGGATTTTGAAAATGCCTTTTTAAAGGCTATGGAAAAATACCAAGATATTAAAGTTTTTAAAACTGAAGATATGATTAAAGAAAACTTTTTCGGAAAAGGGGATAAAGGATATTTGCTTGGCGATTATATCGGGGTGGTAACAAATGATCACAGTCAATTGCTTTTGTCACCTACCATGGTAAAATTTAGGGGACATCACACTTCCCTTTCAGAGAAAGAAATGCACGTCCCCTTGATTGTCATAAATTGATTATTTTATTTCCATTTCCACACCGTTAAGATAGGAAAGTTTTGAATTTTCGGGTATTTCAAAGACAAGTTTGAAAGCAGTCAACTGTTGCTTTGAAAATCCGAATTTTCTATTTATACTGTCAATACCGTACTTGCTATCACCTAGTATAAAGTGACCGATATGAGCTAGGCTTGCCCTAATTTGGTGGGTTTTTCCCTTGGTGATTATCGCTTCGACAAGGGTGTTACCGTTTTGACGGGATAAGGGAATAACGTGAGTTTCAACAAAATCAGCTCCTGCCGTTTTCTTGTCGTAGGTTTTGACTACGCCTTTGTCCGCATCCTTTTTAAGCCAAATTGAAATTGTTTTTTCTTTGTCTATATTTCCGTAAACTGTGGCGTAGTAGTGTTTTTTCACCTTTCCTTCCCCCATCGCCTTTTTCATCAAGTCGGCATAGAGGGTATTTTTTGCAAAAAGCAATATTCCTTCGGTATTTGTGTCAAGTCGGTGTAAGAGAATATAGTTTGCGGAAAACTTGTAGTTGACAAGATTTTCAAAGGAAACGTCTCCCGTTGACTGAAGCCCCTTCTTTTTGTAAATCGCTATAAAATTTTTATCTTCGTAACAAACGTTTAGTTTTACGTTGTCGGGCTTGAAAAAAAGAGAAACTTCGTCCCCTTGAGATAGGTTACCCGAAGTTTGCCGTTGCCCGTTTACAAAAACGTCACGGCGGCGGAGAAGTTTGTTGATTTCGTTGTATGAAAGGTCGGGATATAAAAGAGAAAGTCCCTTTTTGATGTCGCAGGACTTTCCCATATAATTTCTTGTAAAGTAATCAGTCATTTTTTCTTTTTGAAAGTATTCCGCTTATTTCTTCCATAAAGGTGTCGATATCCTTAAACTGACGATAAACCGATGCAAAGCGCACGTAGGCAACGTCGTCAATTTCTTTCAATCCCGCCATAATCAAGTCGCCGATATATTCGCTTGTTACCTCTTGATCACCATTGTTGTAAATGGTGCGCTCGATTGAAGAAACCAAAGCGTCGATACGAGTAATGGGTACTGGACGTTTTTCGCAAGCCTTGATGATACCGCTACGAATTTTGTTTACGTCAAATTCTTGCCTTACGCCACCTTTTTTGATAACGAAAATAGGAGTGTGTTCAACCGTTTCGTAGGTGGTATATCTTCTTCCGCATTGAATACATTCACGTCTTCTGCGAATAGAAGTGCCGTCCTCGGTTTCGCGACTGTCCACAACCTTGCTATCCATACATCCGCAATACTTACACTTCATACTTTTCTCCCGTACAATATCCTTTATTACTTACAATTATATACCACATATTGTGTTTTGTAAAGATTTAATTCACAACAATTACAAATTAAGAATCGGTGATTGCTCGCCCAAACAGATTGACCAAAATCACGTCGTCGCCGATTTTACAAATGCTGGACCAGGGTATAAATATACTTTCCTTTCCTGCCACGCATTTCATAAGTTTTTTGTCCCCGGGTACGACGATTCCGCATACGTGACCACTGAAGGTCAACGCCATATCTATGATACGTCCCAATCTTTTTCCGTCGGTAACGTTGACCACCTCTTTTTCCCTAAGTTCGCAAAACGTCAATTCATAAGTCATAAAAAACCCTCCGCTTTATTTTATGCGAAGGGTATGATTTTTTATACTAAACGCCTATATACTGACGTATCTTTCTTATTGCACTGTTTTCAAGCCGTGACACTTGCGCTTGGGAAATACCTTCAAGTTTTGCAACCTCGGTTTGAGTTTTATCTTCAAAATACCGCATGTTCAAAATTTCTCTTTCGGTATCAGGTAACAAGGCTACGGCGCATTGTAGGTCAAGTCGTGTAATCCAATCTTCCTCTTTGTGTCCGTCGGAAAGTTTGTCAAGGACGGAAGCGCCGTCTTCATTATCCCCGAAAGCCGGGTCGTAAAGTGATACGGGGTCGGCAATGGCGTCAAGAGCTTCAACTACGATGGAAGGAGGCATTTGCATTTCTTCCGCTATATCTCGAATTGAAGGGTCGTCGATTTTTTCCCTTAACCTTTCTCGAGCCTGCATTGCTTGATAGGCGATATCTCGCAAACTTCGACTTACTTTCAAAGGTGTTGTTTCGCGTAAAAATCTTCGGATTTCCCCTGCTATCATTGGGACTGCATAGGTTGAAAACATTACGTTGTGCCCCATATCAAAGTTGTTTAGCGCCTTGACAAGTCCCAAGCATCCCACTTGAAATACGTCGTCGATAAGGTCGTTTTTGAAGTTGAAACGGTGAAGGACTGAAAGTACCAATCGAATGTTTGAAAGTAAAAATTCATCTCGCCTAATGTTGTTTCCGGATTTTATCTCTTTCAAAATCTCTTCAGTTTCTTTTTTCGTCAGTTTTGGTAAAAGCGCGGTGTTTATTCCGCAAAGATTTACTTTATAGCCCATATATTTCTCCTATGTAAAAGTGGGCTTTGATTATATTTTCTACAAAATAATCTATTTTATACGTATTTTTGCATTTCTTTTTTCAATTTGTTTAAAACCTTTTTCTCAAGCCTTGAAATATAGGATTGGGAAATACCCAACATATCCGCAATTTCTTTTTGGGTTTTCTCCTCTTCATTCATAAGACCATATCGCATTTTGATTATCATAATCTCTCTAGGCGTCAAGGTTTTGAAGGACTGGTATAGTATATCAATCTCAGCCTTTTTCTCAAGCTCGCGACTTACGATATCCGCATCGGTGCCTATAACGTCACCTAGCAAAAGCTCGTTGCCTTCAAGGTCGGTATTGAGAGGCTCGTCAAGAGAAATTTCACATTTTCTCCTTACCACCTTTCTAAGATACATTAAAATTTCATTTTCAATACAACGGCTTGCAAAGGTCGCAAGTTTGATATTTCTTTCTATATTAAAAGAATTTACCGCCTTAATAAGACCTATTGCCCCTACGGATACAAGGTCGGATATATCGGGTACGCTCCCTTCGTACTTTTTAGCGATATAAACCACAAGGCGAAGATTTCGTTCAATAAGCGTTTGCCTTGCGCTTTCATCCCCTTGTGACATTTTGAGAAGCGCCTCTTTCTCTTCCTCCGCAGTCATAGGCTTTGGTAACGCCTCGCCGTACATATAGTCTACTCGACCGCCACCCAGCATTTTTTTGAAACCGAATATTTTCAAAATTATTCTTCTTAATCCTATCATTGTAATCCCTCCGTATGGCCTAACGCCAAAATTACTTCTCTTTTCCCTTTAGGTGAAAATACCACCCCTGCGTTTTCAATCTTACTAGTCTTTTTTCCGCATTGAAGTGTAAGTTCGTCTATGGTATAAATTTCTTCGTAGCCTACACCGTTGACGGTAGTAATTTTTATCAAACCGCTGGGGATAACGTTTTTGACAATCCCCTTTTCACTTTGAGGAAAAATTGCAATCGGCTCTTGTTTTTCGTCAAGTAATTTGTTACCCGTATCCACAAAAGCCTTCAACTCTTTTATTTCCTCTCCAATTTTCACTTTGACGGTTATGTTTTCATTTACGTTGCGCAATTTGAAATATTTTTTGATTTTTCTTGCAAAAAATAAAGTAGTTAGGGCGGATATTGAAATTATTCCTACGAGCCATCCCTTTTCATAATAGGGCGTATAACTTAAACTTCCGTTGAGAAGGACGGAAATTGCTCCATTTAGTGCAAAAGTTATTGAAAGATATATTATCGTAGTCTTAAAAAAATCTTTTACGCCCCTTGGTTTTTTCAGTGGTATTATGCAAAGTAATAAAGTTGCAAATTTGTATAACCATACAAATTCTTGGGGTATAAGCGGAAAAAATACGGCGCAAACCGTACCCAATAAAGCGGAAATTAAGCTTCCCCCTTTCCAACCACCTTTGCAAAAATATAGGGTAAGATAGGCAAGTAGTAAGTCAAGGAAAAAGTTATCGAAAATCAA
>JAEDHM010000018.1 GCA_016296985.1 Clostridia bacterium | reverse complement strand
GAATAAAGAGTACCGTCATCTCGAGCGTAGTCGAGAGATCCCCTTGCTTGTGGTACGAACAGTGGTGCCTTTCCAGGAGATTCCACGCTTCGCTCTGAATGACAGTGTGGAGAATCGCTTACCCTTTGAATGACGGTACGGTGTGGGTACTTATAATGATAGCCTGTCTTCCCCTCTTGACATATATCGTACTAACTTGTATAATATACTTATCCTAGTTTTTAGGAAAAATTATTCAGGAGAAAATTATGTTAAAACACGGTATTTTGGGATTGTTATCTTTTGGTGATTCTTCAGGCTATGATATCAGCTTGAGTTTTTCGGACGGACTTAGTTATTTTTGGATGGCAAACCAAAGTCAAATTTACAGAGAGTTGAATAATATGGAAAAAATTTCTTGGGTGCGCAGTTATAAAGAGCCTCAAGAATCCCGTCCTGACAGAAGGGTGTATTCCCTTACCGCCGAGGGCAAGGAAGAACTTTTGAATTGGCTTAAGGACGACGGCGTTGAAACCTTGCTTACCATGCGTTGTCCTATCCTTATGAAAATCTTTTTCTCGGGGGCTATTGACAAGCGAGAGGTCGAGCACCTTTTGAAAAACTTTAAGTTGAAGTGTATTGAAAGAGCTTCTTCCGTTTCTCAAATTCAAGAGGAATTGGACACAGGTGAAAGCGGAAACACACCCCCTTACTGGCGTTATACCACCGATTATTGCAAAGGCTATTACGACTTTTTAATAAAATGGGTTGACGATACTCTCGCCGATTTAAGGAGATATAAATGAAAAAACGCATACTTTTGTTATTGCTCTGCATTTCTCTCGTTGCCGTGGCAATCGCCTTGACCGCTTGCGGTGAGGATAGAGATATCGTGGAACTTACCGTGGTGGAAGGTCCTACAAAAAAGGAATACGTGGTTGGTGAAAAAATTGACCTTACCGGTCTTGTGGTTGTAGGTACGAAAGCGGACGGATCAAGTACTAATCCCTTGAATATTACCGAGGATATGATAAGTTTTGACAGCAGTCAAATTGGTACTACCACCGTTACCATTGCCTATCCCGTATCCTCTAAAAACACCGTTTATCAAACCTTTACCGTAAAAATAACAGAGGCAAAGGCGGTAAAGCTTGATATTTTGACAAACCCCACGAAAACCGCCTACGTTGACGGGCAAAGTATCAGTCTTGAAGGACTTACTGCAAAAATAACCTTCTCCGACGGTGAGGAAGTAGAGGCGAATTATACCGCGTTTACCTTTTCTCCTTCGGTGGCAAAACTTAGCGACGCAAAAGAGGGTGAAGTAAAAGTTACCGTTTACAAGGGCGCGAAGGCAACCGCTGTCATAACCATTACCGTTGAAGAAAAAAAGGCAATAGGTTTTGAGGTTGCAACCCATGCAAAAAAGACTGAGTATATCGACGGCGAATTTTTTGAAGTTGAGGGGCTTACCCTTTTGCAAAGGTTTAACGACGGAAGTTTTATTCCAATACCCACCGACGAACTAAATTTCGATAACAGCGCCTTGTTGGACGAGGGTGAGGGTGGTTGTAACGTAACCCTAACCTTTGATTTGGGCAGTTTTGATTATTGGGTAAAAGTTACGCCCAAAATCATAAAGGATATTATCATTGCCACAAAACCCGACAAACACGAATATAGAATTGGGGAAGAAATAACCATCGACGGTCTTGTCCTTTATCTTGTATTCCAAAACGCTGAAAGCGAGTTTTTCCCTTACAACAGTCAATACAACGGAGTATTTGAGTACGAAATTCAATATGCGAAAGAAGGACAAACCTACGTCGAGTTGATTATGCACTACAGGGGCAACGAAACCAAAACCATACAAGTGCCTATTACCGTAAATCCTCTCATGGCAATCGATCTTATCAACACCGGTTTCCCCATTGAGGATAGTTACGAAAAAGGAGAAGGCAAATATATCGACTTGCGCAATCTTTCAATAGTGGCTATGTTCAACGACGACTTCACCGAAGAACTTGTCTTGTGGGGCAAAATCGATGCCGAGGGTATATCACTTGCCCTTGCCGAAGGGGCAACCTTGATGGTAACAAGGGATAAAGTTGACGTAACCAAGGTTTTGATCGTGGATGAATACAAGCTTATGCTTGAAGCGGAAGGAAGTTATATAATCACCGTAACTTATCAGGGATTAAAGTGGATGGCAACCTTCACCGTTGCGTAAAACACCTCAAATTTCCATTAAACTTAAACAAAAACCGCCACTTGGCGGTTTTTTAATTAGTTTTGCCGAGGAAAATCGGGGTTTTTGTACACCGTTCCGCATTTCTTACAATTGAGAGATTATTTTGCTTTATAAACTTTTCCGCTTTTGAGATGAAAATTTGTTAAAAAGTGAAAAAGTGCTTCACTTTTGGGATACAATCGTAATATAATGTATGTGAAACAAAATTTGTTAAAAAGTTTCACACAAGGAGAGTCTATGACAACAATTGCTTCTCTTATTCACGAACAAGAGGTTTTGAAAGAAAGAATCAACAAGCTTGTCTACGGTTCTGTAGAAATCAGAGAAAGCGGTGAAAAAAAGTACTTATACGTTCATTTTCGGGAAGACGGAATTTCTCGCACAAGATACGTGGGGGAGTATACTCTTGAAGCGCACAACTTGATTCTTGAGAACAATAAACTTGTCGTTGAATACAAAAAAAGATTGAGGAAGATAAAAAAAGAGTTGGGGGCAATGCAATATCAAGAAAAACTTTTGTCGGATGAGGTTATGCTTAACGTTGATCTTGCTCGCAGAAATCTTGTAGACTCAATTTATAAACAAGCAATGCTGGAAGGAGTTGCAACCACTTATTCTGATACTGAAACCATTGTCAATGGTGGAAGAGTAAGCGATATGACTTCTTCGGATATTTTGAAGGTTGTAAATCTTAAACGCGCTTGGGAATTCATAATGGGAGAAGGTGTTTTGTCCACGTCCACTAATTTTGCAATTTTATGCCAAGTAAACGGGATTGTTCAAGAAGGTTTTTCCTATTTTGCGGGAAAATTGCGAAGCGTACCGGTATCTATAGGCGGTTCTACCTATATTCCTCCATTGCCATATGAGGCGCAAGTAAGACAGGATTTAGCATCTTTGCTTGATAAAGAAGAATCTTATGATGTTGCGATAGAATTGTTGCTATACGTTATGAAAAAACAGCTTTTTATCGACGGTAACAAGAGGACTGCGGTAATTTTTGCCAATCACTACCTTATTTCTCGAGGAATGGGACTTATTGTTATCCCGGCGGAATTAGTGAGTGAATATAAAAAATTGCTGATTGCTTACTACGAAAATAATGACGATACCATAAAAGAGTTTTTGAAGGCAAAGTGCATTACGAAACTTAAATAAAACCGCCACTTGGCGGTTTTTTCCATTTTACCCTTCTTCCTATCCTTAAGCAAAGCAGAGCTTTTTATAAAATGACTTATTGACGTAGATAATTTGTAAAGGCGCACAACCTAGGACGTTGCGTAAAAAAAGCAAAAAGGTGTTATTAACTTTGAAAGAGGGAAAAAATACTGTGTAAAACACAGGGCAAAAAACTGTTGACTTATGAAATCTGGTACAGTATAATGTAAGGGCTTATGGGTATAAGCGTATTTTTGTACGCTGTACCTTCAAATAAAGAAATTTACTTAAAGTGAGGATATATATATGTCAATGTTCAGAACCTATCAACCCAAAAAAAGACATCGTAGCAAAGTTCACGGATTCCGCGCAAGAATGTCCACCCCCGGTGGCCGCACCGTTTTGGCAAGACGCCGTGCAAAAGGCAGAAAGGTTTTATCCGCTTAATTAATAACTATGTTTGAAAGGGCGAATCGCCTTACAAATTCTCACAGTTTTGACGTGATTTATCGCAAAGGCGCCAAAACTGTTGGGAAATATCTTGTTTTATACACCTTAGAAAGCAACCGTCCCACAAAAAAAGTGGGTTTTGTCGTGGGCAAAAAGGTGGGTAAAAGCGTCGTAAGAAACAAGGTAAAAAGGCGGTTAAGGGAATCAGTTAGGGCGGTTTTACCCCAAATGAAAAAGGGTATAAGTTATATTTTCGTGGCAAGAACTTCCGCAAGCGAAGCGACCTTTGTCCAACTTGAAAACTGCGTAAATTCTCTTTTATCCCAAGCCGATATGGTGGATAAAGTATGAAATTTTTGGCAGAAAAGCTTTTGATTTTCTACAAAAAATATATTTCTGCAGGTTTGCCAAAAACTTGCATTTATACTCCGACCTGCTCTTCATATACCTATCAAGCAATTATGAAATACGGATTCCTTTTAGGTTGTATAAAGGGCTTTTTTCGTATTTTGCGATGCAACCCCTTTGCAAAAGGCGGTTTTGACCCTGTAAAGGAAAATTATAGAGGGCAAGCTAAATGGTTGATTTAAACATCTTGACGGCAAATGCGCCGGAACTTACCAATTTAATCGGCAAGTTTATTTATATTATGTACAACGCAATCGGCAACTTCGGTTGGACGGTTGTGGTTTTCACCATTATACTGAAGGTTATTTTGTCCCCTTTGGACTTTTGGCAAAAACACGTTACAAGAAAAAATAACAAGGCTATGAAAAAGATGGCGCCCGAGCTTGAAAAACTTAAAAAGCAATTCGGTTCGGATCCTAGGGCTTTACAACAAAAGCAAATGGCTTTGTATAAAAAGGAAGGTTATTCAATGTGGGGCAGTTGCTTGCCTACTATTATAACCCTCGTTATTTTCTTCGTTGTGTTCGGCGGTTTCAACGCTTGCGTAAAGTACGAAAACGAAACCCTTTTGTATAATATGACCAATTATTATATCGAAAGTGTGGAGTCGGTTGAACTTACCGCTGAAGAAGAACAAGCGGTTTTAGACTCTCTTGCTCCCGAACTTTCCGAAACTTCTCGTCGTGAAGAGGTTGTTCGCGCAACCGTTGCAAAGCGTGACGCTATGATGCTTGAAAAGTATAACGAACTTGCAGGCAACAAACACCGTTGGCTTTGGATTCAAAACGTTTTCGTAAGCGACAACTGGAACGACCCCGTTGCAAGCTTGGATAAGTACGTTGGCACCGGCCTTGGAAACATCGGCGGAACTTTGCCCGACAATTTGAAGTCCTTCGTAAAACCCGACGGTATCGTATATAGCGATTCTTACAACACCGTTATGGGCGCAGCTATTAGGGAATACAGCAAGCAAGGGTCTAGCGGAGTCAAAAAGGCTTTCGATATGAAACATTGGAACGGATACTTGGTACTTCCCGTTTTGGCAGTTGCCTTGTCCATCATCTCTACCAAGTTGATGAAGGGCTCTCAACCCGAGCAACCCCCTCAGACTGACAGCGAGGGCAAGCCAATTGACAACAAAAACATGATGAAGTACATGAACTTGATTATGCCTATTATGATAGGTATATTCTCAATTTTCTACAGCGCGGCGTTTGCTATATATATGCTTTTCAACTCTCTAATCACAGTTTTATTCAACCTTGTTTACAACCTTATCACCACAAAAAAGGACAAGGCAGAGGAAGAGCATCGTTTGGCAAACACATATAAGAGGTAAAAGATGGTTACTATACAAAAAGAGGGAAAGACCGTAGAAGAAGCTATTGCATCCGGTCTTTTACAGTTGGGAATGACAAGGGACGAAGTGGATATTGAAGTCTTGCGTGAAGGCGGACTTTTCCGCAAAGCTCTTGTAAAAATAACTACCCATGAAACAAAAGCAGAGAAAATTGCCTTGTTTGTAGAAGGGCTTTTGGAAAGAATGGGTATGGATTGTCAAGTTGACGTCAACGAGACAAACTACAACGTGACCTTGTCCGGTAAGGACAGCGCAGGCGTAATCGGTTATCGTGGCGAAGTGTTGGAAGCATTGCAATATATCACCCATATCGCCGTAAACAACGAAGATGAGGAATACGTCAAAATTTCAATGGACGTCGAAGGTTATCGCGCAAAACGCGCAAAGACCTTGGCTGACCTTGCAAAGCGCCTTGCAGACAAGGCGGTGCGTACAAATCAAGCGGTAGAATTAGAGCCTATGTCTTCGGCGGATAGAAAGTGCATTCACGAAGCTTTGGTAAACAATTCTTCCGTTACCACCGAAAGCGTTGGCACCGATCCTAACCGTCACGTAGTTATCAAACCCAAAGAAAGGGAGATTACCTACGGTACGGGTAGCGATTTCAAACGTAACGGCTTTAAAAACGTGCGCAGTTTCGGAAACAAGCGTCGCCGTTTCTAGTCCTAAGGAGCAAATATGGCTTATACTATTGCATCGGTTTCCACACCTTCGGGAAGTGGCGCAATAAGCATTGTAAGACTTTGCGGAGAGCGATCTTTGGATTATGCTCTCTGCTTTTTTCATTGCAAAGAACTTTCGGGGAGCCTTGAAGAGGTTAAAAAGAGTATAACCCCTTCAATGATGTACCTTGGGCGATTTAAGTATAAGGATATTTTCGAGCGCTGTTTTTTGGTATATTTCAAAGCCCCCAAAAGTTATACCGGCGAGGATATGGTAGAAATCCAAATTCACGGCGGTGTCAAACTTACTCAGTTGGTTTTGTCCGCTTTGTTTGAGGCGGGGGCAAAGCCGGCAGGCCCCGGCGAATATACAAGACGCGCCTTTTTAAACGGCAAACTTTCCCTAAGCGAGGCGGAGGGTATTTTAAGTATCATAAACGCCGAAAGCGAATCCGCACTGTCCGCAAGCTATCGTTTGGCAAACGGTAAAATTGGACAAACCATTGAAAGAATGGGAGAGGAAATCAAGGAAGTTTTGGCGGTTTTCGAGGCAAGTTTCGACTATCCCGACGAGATGGCTGAGGAAATTGTCAAGGGAAAAGAAGAACTTTTCAAGTTAAAAGGCAAAATCGCAGGCTTGCTTGCGGGAAGCGAAAGGGGAAGAAAAATCAAGTCGGGTATAAAGGTTGCAATCGCCGGCAGACCTAACGTTGGAAAATCCTCTCTTTTAAACGCTTTGCTTGGAGAAGAGCGAGCAATCGTTACTTCCGAGGCAGGCACAACCCGTGATACCGTTTCGGAAAGCATTGAATATCAAGGGGTAAAACTTACCTTTTTGGATACCGCAGGCATACGTGAGAGCGCAGGGCTGGTAGAATCCATTGGTATTCAACGCACCTTTAAGGCGGTTTATCAAGCGGACGTAATACTTTACGTTTTAGACGACAGCGTAGGAGAAACTTTAGAAGACAAAGCAACCCTTGAGGATATATACTCAAAGGGGAAAAAAGTTATTATCATAAACAACAAAGCCGACCTTACCGGCAAAACCTCGCAAAACTCGGTTAGCGCCCTTACCGGAGAGGGTGTAAAAGAGATTTTAGACAAACTGACGGGAGAGGTAAAGGAGGGCGAAATAAACGGTGAAGATATTATCACCGAGGAAAGGCATATTCTTGCCTTGTCTACCGCATTAAAACACCTTGAATCCGCATTGGCTATGGCGGATATGCCTGAGGATTTAATTGCGGAAGATTTGCGCGAGGCTTTGAAGGCTCTTGGAGAAATTTCGGGAAGAGAGGTGTCGGAAGAGGTTGTCGACAAGGTATTTTCTCGTTTCTGTGTAGGTAAATAGTATGGAAGAGTATGGTGTAATCGTAGTAGGCGGCGGACACGCCGGCTGTGAAGCAGGTCTTGCCTGCGCTCGAATGGGGGTGAAAACCCTTCTTTGTGCTATACAGGAAGATTCCATAGGCTATATGCCTTGTAATCCCAATATCGGTGGTACCGCAAAGGGGCACTTGGTACGAGAAATTGATGCTTTAGGCGGTGAAATGGGTATAAACGCCGACAAAAGTTTGTTGCAACTGAAGATGCTTAACGCCACCAAAGGGGCGGCGGTACAAAGCCTTAGGGGGCAAACGGACAAAAATCTTTACCACCAAAATATGCTTAATACCATCAAAGGGCAAGAAAACCTTACCCTTTTGATTGGGGAATGTCAAGAGGTAAAGGTTTCAGACGGCGCGGTGATTGGCGCTGTAATTGACGGTGAATTTTATCCTGCAAAGGCAGTCGTTTTGGCAACGGGTACATATTTGCAAGCGAGAATTATTACCGGAGAAGAGATAAGCGATTGCGGTCCTTCCGGTTTTCAAAGGGCGGAAAAACTTTCCGCTTGTTTGGAAAAATTGGGACTTCCCCTTATGCGCTTTAAGACGGGCACGCCTGCGCGTATTTATAAGGATAGTATCGATTATTCAGTTATGGAGCGAGAGGACGGAGATGAAGAAGTTTACAGTTTTTCCTTTTTGACAAGGGAAAAATTGGTTGAGCAAATGCCCTGTTATCTCACTTATACCAATGAAGAAACCCATAGGATTATTGAAAGAAATTTCCACCGTTGTCCAATGCTTGACGGCACTATTACAGGTGTAGGACCAAGATACTGTCCCTCAATCGAATCGAAAATTTTAAGGTTTAAGGACAAAACCCGCCACCAAGTTTTCGTCGAGCCCGAAACAAGGGAGGGTGATTTGATGTATATTCAGGGTATGAGCACCTCGCTCCCTAAGGACGTACAGCTTGAAATGTATCGCTCGGTCAAAGGATTGGAGCATTGCGAAATCGCAAAATGGGCATATGCCATTGAATACGACGCCATTGACAGTACCCAACTTTATCCTTCTTTGCGTGTAAAACACATCAAAGGATTGTATTGCGCAGGACAACTTAACGGCAGTAGCGGTTATGAAGAAGCAGGGGCGCAAGGACTTATGGCAGGTATAAACGCCGTCAGAGAGTTGAGAGGAGAAGAACCTTTCGTTTTGCTTAGAAGCCAAGCCTACATCGGCGTTTTGATCGACGATTTAGTAACAAAAGGCACAGAAGAGCCTTACCGTATGATGACGGCAAGGGCGGAATACCGTCTTATTTTAAGACAGGACAATGCAGATATGCGCCTTACTACCCTAGGTCACGAAATTGGCCTTGCAAGTGAGGAGAGATATCAAACCTATTTGAAAAGAAAGGAAGCTATTGAGCAAACCATAAAACTTATGGACAAAACCCTTTCGCCTACCGCCATTGCCCCTGCTTTAGAATACGCAGGAGAGCCCTCGGCAAAAACCGGGGTAAAAATCCGTGACTTTGTAAAAAGGACGGGGGTTGATTACAAGTGCTTAAAAACCCTTCCCTTGTTTGCCGAGGTTGAAGACGGCGTTTTGCGTGATAGCGTTACCGAGGTAAAATACGAAGGCTACGTTGCTAAAGAGATGCAAAAGGCAAAAGAGGCTGAAAGGCTTGAATCAAAAACCTTGCCTCTTGACGTCGATTATGAAAAAATTCCCAACCTAAGGCTTGAGGCTAGGGAAAAATTAAACAAAATCAAGCCTTTGACTCTTGGACAAGCGGAAAGAATTTCAGGCGTTTCTCCTGCGGATATAAATATCCTTATAGGATGGTTGGCAAGTAAAAAAAGATGAAAGAATTAGAAGTTTCTAAAAAATACGGAATAGAGTTGAGTGAAAGCCAGCTTGAGGCCTTTGAAAGCTATTATTCTCTTTTAATCGAGTGGAATAACAAGTTTAACCTTACCGCCATTACGGACAGGCAAGGGGTTGCCGAGAAGCATTTTTTGGACAGTCTTTTGGGCGCAAAACACTTTCACGGCAAGATTTGCGACGTAGGTAGTGGAGCCGGTTTTCCCGCTTTACCCCTTGCGATTTTTAATCCTTCCCTTTCCGTTTTTATGATAGACAGTCTAAACAAAAGGGTAAATTTTCTCAACGAGGTTTGCGCCAAACTTAACCTTCAAGGCAAAGCCTTGCACTTTACCGCAGAGGAGGCGTCAAGTCCAAAGCAGTTGCGAGAAAGTTTTGACGTAGTAACCGCAAGGGCAGTTGCCCCTATGGATATTTTACCCGAGCTTACCGCTCCCTTGGTGAAGGTTGGCGGAAGTTTGGTTTTATACAAAGGTCAACCCTCGCCCGAGGACGAGCAAGGAGCGAAGGATGCGGAAAAATACGGTTGTACCTATCAAGGTAAAGAGGAATTTGTTTTGCCAGACGGTAGCAAACGCACTATTTACCTTTTCAAAAAGATTAAACACACCCCAAACCAATATCCAAGAAAGGGTTTGAGAAAGAAAGGAAAAAAGTAGGAGAGGATTATGAAAAAGATTCAAAACCTATCCTTTGATGAGGAAAGAGCCTTTTACGGCAATAAAAATCTTGATTTACATAACTGCAAAAACCAAGGTGAAGCAGACGGCGAAAGCGCCTTTAAGGAGTGCGAAAATATAAAGGCGACTCAATGTTTGTTCGACTTGCGCTATCCTTTTTGGCACACAAAAAAGATAAGTTTGAAAAATTGCGAGCTTAGTTCTTCCTGTCGCGCACCCTTGTGGTATTCGCAAAATATCGATATTCAACAAAGCAAGGTTTATGCGGTAAAAGCGGTTAGGGAGTGTAGCAACGTGTCCTTCGACGGATGCGATATTCGCTCGCCCGAGTGTTTTTGGTTTTCTAAAAATATATCCGTGAAAAACAGCAAAATGCAGGGTGAATATTTTATGTTTAAGTGCTCGAAAGGTGTTTTTGAAAACTTGGATTTTCAAGGTAAATATTCCTTCCAATACACCAAAAATTTATCCTTAAACAACTGTGTTTTGGTTACAAAAGACGCCTTTTGGCACGCTGAAAACGTAGTTGTAAAAAACTCGGTGGTTACGGGGGAATATTTAGGTTGGTATTCCAAAAATCTCACCCTTGAAAATTGCGAAATTCGGGGAACTCAACCCTTTTGTTATTGCGAAAATCTCACCTTGAAAAATTGTAAAATGATAGGTTGCGACCTAGCCTTTGAAAAGTCTTCGGTAAAGGCGACCGTTACCACGAAAGTGGATAGTATTAAAAATCCAAAATCCGGAAAAATTACCCTTCCCGAAGTTGGCGAAATTATCCTTGACGACAAGGGCGCAAAAGGTAAAATTGAAATTAAAAAGTAATGGACAGTCACAAGGTGACTGAATAATTTTGCCCAGGGTTGAGATAAAACAAAACTTTGGCAAAAATAAAAAGAGCAAGAGAGGGAAATTTGCCTATTATACTTGCTCTTTTTTTTCTTTCAAAAATCAGTTTATCGCTTTTTACAAAAGGTTTTCAATTTGTTGATATATTATCCAAAATCCTTCCTCTTCCCACTTGTTTACGTCAAGGGGGAGCCACTCGTATCCCTCTTTCCTAGGCTTTTTGCTAAATTCTCCCTCGATACCGTAACAAACGGTAGTAACCCCCGATTCGTTGTAAAGCACACCCACCACGTAGGCGCAGTCTTCTTCCTTTACCTCAACCCACCTTGAGTCGGGGTAGGCTAGGTTAAGTTTTTCACAAGGGGGATAGTTTTCCAACAAATAATCAAGTCTATCCCCCAGTCCCTCGAAAATAACCTCTTCACGCTTTGGATTTATGCAAACTTCGGTTATGCCGTCAAGGGGTGATGCCGACGGGTACTTTTCCTTCTCCACCACCGTGAGGGAATCGCCTGACGGTTTCTTTTCAGTTTCCACCGCCGTAGAATCGACTACCGAGGGGTACTTTTCCTTCTCCACCGCCGTGAGAGGTGAATCCGACGGGTACTTTTCCTTCTCCACCACCGTGAGGGAAACGCCTGACGGTTTCTTTTCAGTTTCAGCCACCGTAGAATCGACTACCGAGGGTGACTCATCCTTCTCCACCGCCGTAAGGGAAACGCCTGACGGTTTCTTTTCAGTTTCAGCCACCGTAGAACCGACTACCGAAGGGGACTCCTCCTTCTCCACCGCCGTGAGGGGTGAATCCAACGGGTACTTTTCAGTTTCCACCGCCAAAAATTCCCTTGCCAATCTTTCCGCTTTATCTTTTAGGGGATAAGCCTGTTTTGCCCACAAAAGGGCAGAGCAGTCTTTCAAGTCAACCACTACGGCAAGATCGTCGGAAAGACATAACGTTTTTATCTCAAGGGTATCTCCCTCGAAGGGAAAAACCTTTTCCTCGCAAGGGAAAACGAGAAGATAGTTTCCGTCGGGATAGAGGTGGGCGGAAAGGTGAATTAAGCTGTATTTTGGCTTTAGGGTGGTGATTTTCAAAAGGGCGGAAAGCCCCTTCTCTCCGCTCATAACCACGTAGGTTTTGCTTAAAAGGTTCATATTTACTCCTTTTTCCACTTTTTTGCGATCTCTTGCGAGAGGGCAACGTGGCAATCTATAAAGTGTTGATAGGCGTAGGATTTATCTCTTTTTATCTCGGTTTCTTCTTTTTCCTCGGTGATAAAGGAGGGTATATCCCAAAAATTCTTTTTGGGTGAGGGCTGTAAAGCCCTTAAAATCGGGTGAATTTTTGTAAAAAAATCCTTCTTTTCCAAAACTTTTACCTCAATTCTATTGCATAATTTTCGGTGCTAGTTTATAATTATGACTTAGAGAACTAAAATATGCGCGTAAGCGTATGTTACAGGAGAATAAAATGTCTAAAAAAGTATTATTGATTTCAGTTGCATTGATTATCGCAGTTTGCACCCTCGCTTTGTGCGTTGGTTGTGAAAGTTATAAATACGATGCAAATTTGTCCATGGGCGATTCTACCGCTCCCGTTTCCAGCAACGGCGGTACCGTGGTAAAACAAGGCAGTTATATCTATTTCGTAAACGGTTTTGCCGGTTATAAAACCACTTTGGGTAAAGATAACTGGTTCGGCAAAGTTTTGAAGGGCGCAATCTTGCGCATCAAGGCTGACGCTACTGATATGAGCACCGCCGAAGTAGTTGTTCCCAAGTCCGTTTTGTCCGACAGCAAAAACGCAGGCTTCTCCATTTTCGGCGACTACATCTACTACGTTTCCCCCAGCGCTGAAGAAGATAAAAACGGTAAGGTTCAAACTGACACCATTCAATTCTTGCGTACCAAGTTGAACGGTCAAGGTACCCAACTTCTTTATCAAATCACCGACAAGGACGTAACCTACAAATATACTCCCAACGCATTGGTAGTATTGACTGACGGCAAGTTGTATTCAAAGAGCTATGACGCAAAATCCTTCAAAAAGGACAAGCCCGGCACCTTGATCGCTGAAAACGTTACAAGCGTTGAATTCCCCGTAAACGGCGACTTTGACGTAAAAGTTGGCGAAACCGCAAACGACTATTTCTTCTACACCAAGGCTGAAGAAGGAAATGAAGTTTACTCCAACAAGGTATTTATCTGCAACGGCACCGGTAGCGTAAACAAGGAAATCATCAACCGCAATACCTATACCGACAAGCCCGACGATATCGCAAACGTTGACAAGGTTTTCTCCATTACCCTTTCTGCATCTCACGTTGATGCAAGCGGAATTACCCTTTACTACTCAAAGTCCTTCTATCACGGAAGTTCTGCAACAGTAGCAGGTTATTATGGATACAAGTTCACCAAGACCGAAGCTGACAACGGCAAAATCGACCCTGCAAAAGAACACAAGTTTGCTCTCTCTGCTCCCACCAGCGTTTTCGCAATGGGATTGGAAAAAGGATACGTTGATTATGCAAGCGGTATCAAGTACGTTAAGTTGAACGATGACGGCGAAGGCGAAGTTGCTTTCGAAGTATCCGGCGATTCTGTAAAGGTTAACGAAGTCTATTCCTTGGACGACAACGGAAACTTGCTTTTCTCCAACGACAAAAAATTGTTGGTAAGCAAAAACATCAACGGTGGCGACAACCTCAACATTATCGTTGACAAAGAATTGGCATTGGATAACCATCTCATTTGCCCCGAAATCCTTGACGGACAAATCTATTTCTTCTTGTCCAGCGACAACTATTTGTATCGTGTAAATCTTGCCGAATATAACAGAGTTGACGGTCCTATGACTCCTTCCTTGTTTGGCAAAATGACTCAAGCCGACATCGACGCTTTGAAGGAAAAAGAAGAAGAAAAGGAATAATACTAGATAAAAATTAAGACGGACTGTTGTCCGTCTTTTTTTTAAAAAGAATTTTTTTCTCGCTTCAAATTTTCAAAACTCGGTTTAAAAATAGAAAGAAAAAAGAAGAATATTTACAATGATTGGTGTTTAGAATTTTTCACGTTTACGCCGATTCAAGCAACAACTTGTCCGCAACGAGGGCGATAAATTCACCGTTTGTGGGCTTTTCATTGCTTGTGTAAACTTTAAGCCCGAAAAGGGTGTTTATGTTTTCAATTTTACCCTTATTCCAAGCCACTTCAATGGCGTGTCGTATGGCTCGCTCGACCTTGCTTGCGGTGGTGTCGAAATGCTCGGCAACCTCGGGATAAAGTCGCTTTGTGATGCTGTTTATAATATCCGGCTCGTCAATTGCCATTTTGATTGCATCTCGCAAAAATTGATAGCCTTTTATGTGGGCGGGAATACCTACTGAAATAAATACGTTGGAGATTTTTTCGTCAAGGTTTCGGTTTGCTCTCGTCCTTCCATAACTTGTTACCGCAACCTCTCGTCTATCACGTTCAAGAAGGTCGACGATACGTCTTTTCAATGCTCCAAACTCGATGGGTTTTACCATAACGTAGTCGGCGCCTGCCCTTAAAATATCCGATATAAGTTTGTCCTCTCCGCTTGAAGAAAGAGCGATAATTTTAGGCTTGTCCTTTCCCTTTAATTCGTTTAATACCTCCATACCGTCAAGGGAGGGCATGACCATATCCAAAATCAAAAGGGAAGGGCGCAGTCTTTCCGTTTCGGAAAGAGCCTCTTCACCGTTGAATACTTGACGGACAGAGCAACCGTCTTCTTGACATAAAAAATCCTTAAGTTGATTGTTGAAATCTTTGTTATCGTCCGCAATAACAATGACGCATTTTTTCATCTTATACCTCCGAAAATTATTTATCTAAACTTTCAACTTTCGTATAAGTCGATTATAGCAATAAAGGGTATAATCCGCCATAAAATAACAAGTCGATATAAGTGCCCTTTTGTCGAATACTGGGATATTTGCAATTATCCTGTTGCATTTGTATTTCAAAGGAAGATTTTTATAATTGAAAAAAGTTAAATGGTAAAATTTGTCCGAAAATAAAAAGACTTGCCCAAAAGAGCAGTCTTATAAAAGTTTTTATTTTCCTAAAAAAAAGGAACGCTTTCGCGTTCCGTTTAATTAGTCGTCATCTTCGTCGTCATCCTCGTAGTCGTCTTCGTCAAAATCCTCATAATCGTCAAATTCGTCTTCGGGGTCGTCAATGTCGTCTTCGTCATCATCTTCATCTTCTTCCTCGTCGTCAAGGGAAAGTTCGTGACCGAATTCGTCGGAGAGGTCGAGAGAGTCGTCAACGTCTTCTTCTTCGCCCAGCTCGTCGAGAGAGATGGTATCTTCTTCAGAATCAATATCCACGTCGTGAATATCCTTTTCGTCTTCGTGTTCGGCCCTGCAGTTTTCGCAATATTCGCCCTCGTCGGTGATTAAAGCACCGCAAATGGGGCAAAATCTTTCTTCGTCTTCGTCATAGTCGGGGTGAACGATACCGCGTAATTCGTCAAGACAAACTTCGCAATACTCTTCAGATTCTAATATATAGTTTAATTCGCATCTAGGACATAATTTATACTTAGGCATAATTTTTCTCCTTACAAAACCTTTCTTCAGTTTTCAACTATTATATGGATAAAAGGGGCGTTTGTAAACAGTTTTATAAATATTTTTGAGATTTTTTCAAATGACTTTTGTCGTTATCCTTGTTTTCCTTAGTTTTGTGCAACAAATTGACGGAAGACATCAGTCTTTTTACAAGGAAGGACGACCTTCCCAGGAGATTCTTCGCTACGCTCTGAATGAC